>CALUSA010000005.1 GCA_944323275.1 Candidatus Gastranaerophilales bacterium | reverse complement strand
CTAACTCACTTCTGTCGTGTCGTCCGCAAATCCGCTCTATAACAAATATTACTATTTTAAAAAGTTATTCAAAATCTTTTTTGTATCTTCAAAAACTTTTTCAATGCCGTTATTTGCATCTATCACTTTAACCCTTTCGGGTTCAAGTTTTGCAATTTCAAGATAACCTTGTCTTACTTTTTTATGAAATTCTATTCCTGCAGACTCCATACGGTCTTTTTCATCACCGACACGCTGTTGTGCAACATCTGTTGTAACATCAAAAACAAAGGTTAAATCAGGTTTTATTGACCCTGTTGCAAGTTCATTAAGGTATTTTAGCTGTTTTATATCTTCCCCACGCCCGTAGCCCTGATAAGCAATTGTCGAATCTGTATGTCGGTCGCAAATGACAATTTTGCCGGATTCGACAGACGGTTTTATGAGGTGTTCAATATGCTGTGCCCTGTCAGCGAGAAACAAAAAAGCCTCACACATCGGGGCAACATCGCCATCGTAGTGCAGCAAAAGTTCACGGATTTTTTGACCTAGTCCTTTTGCTCCGGGTTCACGAGTCCAAACTACTTCGTAGCCGGATTGTTCAAGATATTCCTGCACGAGCTTAGACTGCGTGGTCTTGCCGCAGCCGTCTGCACCTTCAAATGTAATAAACAAGCCTTTTTTCATGATTTATTTAAAGCTATATTCTGTCAAAACCGGTGTATTGCTGCAATACTTTCGGAATAAGGATTGTTCCGTCTTCCTGCTGGAAGTTTTCGATAATTGCTGCAAAAGTTCTGCCTACAGCCAGACCTGAACCGTTCATAGTGTAGCAATAGTTAACTTTCCCTGTTTCTTTGCTTCTGTACTTGAGCCCTGCCCGTCTTGCTTGGAAATCTCCGAATACGGAGCAGCTTGATATTTCTTTGTAATTATTGTAAGAAGGCATCCAGACTTCGAGGTCATAGCATTTTCTTGCGGAAAATCCGATATCACCGGTGCTTAGCTCCATTCTTCGATAAGGAAGTTCAAGCATTTCGAGCATTTCTTCGGCGTCACGGGTAAGTTTTTCGTGTTCTTCCGGTGCCTGTTCCGGTGTTGTAAGTTTGACAAGTTCTACTTTATTAAACTGGTGTACACGTATCAAACCTCTTGTGTCTTTGCCTGCAGAGCCTGCTTCCCTTCTAAAACAAGGAGTATAGGCGGTCATACATTTTGGCAGGTCGTCTTCTGAGAGTATTTCATTACAGTATATATTAGTTACAGGTACTTCTGCAGTAGGAATCAGGTACAAATCTTCATCTACGCATTTGTACATATCCTCTTTAAATTTAGGAAGCTGACCGGTACCGGTCATTGAAGCACCGTTAACAAGCACCGGGGGCAGAATTTCTTCATAGCCGTGTTTTGTTGTATGAACATCGAGGAAGAAGTTAATGATTGCTCTTTCAAGACGTGCGCCTTTGCCTTTGTAAATATAAAAGCGTGATTGAGAAATTTTAACACCTCTTTCAAAATCTACAAGGTCTTTTTCCACTGTCAAATCCCAGTGCGGTTTTTGTTCAAAGGAAGGTTTTACAACTTCGCCTACAACTTTTTTTACCTTATTAGCACTGTCGTCTGCGCCTATCGGAATAGTTTCGTCAGGCATGTTCGGAATGCTCAAAAGAAGGTTTTTTTGTTTTTCGTTTAATTCAACTTCTTTTTCTTCAAGTACTTTTATGTCATCACCGAGTTTGCGTACTTCTTCCTGTATAGCATCTGTATTTTCGCCGTTTTTTTTCATTAAACCTATTTTTTGAGATTCGTTTTTTCTTTTGGCACGGAGTTCATCTGCCTGAGTTTGAACTTTTCTTCTTTCAACATCAATTTCAAGAACCTCATCAATGCTAAGTTCAGGATTTCTTCTCTTTAAAAGTTCATTAACTTTTTGCGGGTTTTCTCTGATAATTTTGATATCTAACATAAAAAATACACTTCCTCTGTTTTCATACTCGTGCCTTAATTTTATAAAAAAACAATTGAAAAATCCACAAATTTAATTAAAATGAAATATATGAAAAGATTTTTTGTGCTTACAATTACCCTGTTTATAGCTGTATTGTTTATCAATTACATTGCTCCGTCCGCAATAAGTGATACACGTTTGCGTAATTATAAACCTATTAATATAGCAAAAGGCTCTTTTCTTAAGGCCATAAACCTTAGAGATATATCAACTTCAACTGTAAAAGTAGGGGATATACAGTATTTTATAAACCCTGCGGATATATTTATCGGTACATCAAACGTAATTCCGAAAGATTCTGTTTATTTAGGTCGTGTGGAAGAAGTGCTTGAAGCTGTTGAGGGTATTAATGCCTCTATGAAAATAAAGGTATATAAGGTAATTACGCCGTCTAAAAATGAATATATGCTGGATGCTTACGTATATTGGAATGGTTCAACAACTATAGGCGGTGATCTGGCACCGGTAGCTTATTATAAAAAAATGCCGCATTATCCGGGGGATTGGAAAAAAGGTGCATTGCAGCTTGTTCCTACCACAATAAGACAGCAGGGCAAGCCGACAGTACTTAGAGCCGGTGAGGAAATTACTTTTATAATTAACAGCGATATGAGTTTATACAAACCTGTTAAATAAATACACCTTATATTTGAACCTTTTAAATTCTTTGTCAAATAGTGCCGGATATGTTATCATTGGTTTATGAAAAAAAATCTTATAAATCTGCTAGTAATGACGCTTGGCGCATTAATTGCCGCATTTGCTTTAGAGTGTTTTTTAATTCCGAACAAAATTATTGACGGAGGAATACTCGGTATTGCAATTATGACCAATTACAAGACGAATTTTGCTCTTGGGTGGTGTATATTCCTTTTAAATTTACCTTTTATATTTCTCGCTTTAAAAAAGATGGGCAAACTGTTTGTGGCATTCACTTTTTATGCCGTAACAATACTGTCGCTCGGGGTTTCTTTTATACCTGTGTGGCTTTCTCACAGGCATGTATCAGACCCGTTTTTGGCGTGTATATTCGGCGGTTTGATTCTCGGTGCAGGAGTAGGTCTGGTATTGAGAAGTAATGCTTCTTTAGACGGTACGGAAATTTTATCCATAAATCTGTCTAAAAAATGGGGGTTTTCTGTCGGTGAGATAATAATGTTTTTTAATCTGTTTATATTTACGGCAGCAGGTTTTGTATATAGCGACTGGCGCAGTTCAATGTATTCTATGATATCATACTTTATTGCCTACAGGGTTATAGATATTGTTTTAGAAGGCTTGAACGAATCAAAATCCGTAAGAATTATTACTGAAAAACATACTGATATCGGTAATGCAATTATGGAAAATTTTGATGTAAGCGTAACATATATAAAAGCACGGGGTGGATATTCCGGTGCAGAAAAGAAAATTATCTTTTGTGTAATAAACAGGATGGAAATAGCACGACTTAAACAGCTTGTGAAATCCGTTGACGAATCTGCATTTATAACTATAGAAAATGTCCATGAAGTAGATGGCGGTCGTGTAAAAAGACATGATTATATTTAATTAAAAGTTTTGTCTTTTGTATTGAGAATTCTTTTGTTCGGCAGAGGGTATAATTGTTTTGTTTTTTTGTTTTTATTTTTGAAATTTAAACAAATATCAGTTTTAAATAATTCATGGTCGTTATTGATATAAACTTCCCCGTTAACATCAACAAGCAGGTTATTCAATTTTGTCTGCATAACGTCATTAAAAGAAGCTTTTGGCTTATTTTTTACATAACTGTAATTATCTTTTATGGTTGAAAATATATTGTTTTTTGCAGACGGAGTCAGGTTTATTAAAAGAGTAGAGCACTTTGCAACTTGTTTAGAAGCAAGCATTTGTGCTTCTTCAAAGTTTTTTGCGTATTTGTAATTGCCCTCTTGTACGTCTTGTAAATATCTGTCAAAAAGAGTTTTTATTATTTCTTTAAGTAAATTAATACAAACATCTTGGTCATAATCTTTAAATCGATTGTCTTGTGTTGAATCTGCAGCTTTAATCAAAATCTGATAACAGTCACTGTCTACTAACGGAGTGCAGGTGTACATAGCGTTAACAATATTGTTTATGTATGTTTTTTTCATTCTTGTATAAGAAGTAATATCACCTTTGTTTTTGTATTCATTAGCCTTTTCCATTATTCCGTGATAAGGATTTAGTGAAATATTGATCTGGTCTATTTCTTTTTGGTTTTCGGGTTTGCTGTAGTAGTTTACAAGCTTTTCCATTCTGGTTTGTACTATAGTATTTCTTGGTGCCCATCCGGCTGTATCAAAAATACCTTTTATTCCTGTTGCTTCATACAACATTTTGTTTAGCTCGGGGAATTCGTGGATTTTGCCATTTTCATCTTTGAGCCAGATATCCTTACCGTCAGAGTCGTAGAATAAAGCAGAAGACGGCATTGTATAATATCCGTATTCTTTTGTATCATTTATTAATTTTTCAAGGCTTTTTGCCGCACAGTCAAAGTTTAATCTGCGAGAAATTTCCTTTATATCATCTGTAAAATTTTTAAAATCTTCAAAATCCATACGTGATATAGCGTCAGTATTTCGTTCTTTTGGTCTGCCGTTAACGTTACAGGCAGGACACATTCCTGAGCAATCTCTTACAACCGGAACAGAAATTTCCCCCATATTTGAAAGCAGAAAATATATTTGAGGAAAACTCAAATCTTCAAAAGTTTTTAAACCGTATTGGATACCTTCAAGGTGTTTTTGGTCAAAGTCATCCATATTTTGTATTTGTTTTTTTGAAAAACAATCGACAATATCTATCGCTCTTTCGTATTTTTCTACATCAGATAATTCTTTGTTTCCTTTAAATGAAACCGTATCTGTTGCCAATTTTTTGTCATAAAAAATGCGATTATTGATGTTGCTGTCTGAGATATTACTATTATTTTTATATGTAAACGGAATAGATATATTTTTTATAAACATACTTGTTATAAAAACTATAAAAAAATTTTTTGTTATATTGTTAAAAATTTTTAATCTTCGTTTGTATAATCTATGTTAAGATGAACTATGATATTTTCAAGAGGGATTTCTAAGCCCCTTGCATATTTAATGAGTGTAGAAAATTTTGTATCAACCAGACCGTTTTCAATTCTGCTGACGGTTGCAGTGGTCATGTCGTTTTCGTATGCAAAGATATTAAGGGAGATGCCTTTGTCCTCTCTTAATGATTTTAGATAATTTCCTAGTTTTTTTCTAATAATTTCTTCTGATAATTCCATATACGTAATTATATTTATTTTAAAATTTAACATATTACATACATGTAATTATTAATGTATTTTCCGTTTCACTAAAATTTCTAAATATTTTTTATAATTTATTAAAAAACAGACCCGAAATATTCGAGTCTGCTTTTGTGGAAAGTTATTTGTAATCAGGTTTTAATTACATCATTCCGCCCATGCCGCCGCCCATAGGAGGCATAGCTGGACCGTTGTCTTTTGCAGGAATATCTACAACAGCAGCTTCTGTTGTTAATAACATAGAAGCAACTGAAACAGCATTTTCCAGTACTGAACGTGTAACTTTAGCAGGGTCAACTATACCTGCTTCAAACATATCAACATAAGAATTTGTCAAAGCATCAAAGCCTTCTGTTTCCGGAAGTTTTTTAACTTCTTCTACAACAACATCGCCTTTTTCGCCTGCGTTATCAGCTATTTGTTTAAGAGGAATATGCAATGCATCTAACAAAATTCTAAAGCCGACTTTTTCATCGTCACTGCTATATTGTGCTGTATCAAGGGATTTAGCCATTTCTTGCATTACTCTGATGAGTGCAACACCGCCGCCCGGTACGATACCTTCTTCTTTAGCGGCTCTTGTTGCGTTCAAAGCGTCTTCAATTCTTAATTTTCTTTCTTTTAATTCAACTTCGGAAGCTGCACCGACTTCGATAACGGCAACACCGCCTGAAAGTTTGGCAAGTCTTTCTTGAAGTTTTTCTTTATCGTAAGAAGAATCAGAAGCTTCGATTTGACGTTTGATAAGAGCAACTCTTTCTGCTACTTTAGCTTTGGTTTCGTCGCCGACAACGATGGTTGTGTTGTCTTTAGTAACAGTAACACGTTTTGCACGACCTAACATTTGAACGGTAACGTTTTCGAGTTTGATGCCGAGTTCTTCGGTAAACATCTGACCGCCTGTTAAAATAGCTATATCTTCAAGCATTGCTTTTCTTCTGTCACCGAATCCTGGAGCTTTAACAGCAACTGCTCTTAAAACTTTTCTCATTGTGTTAACAACCAGTGTTGCAAGAGCTTCACCTTCAACGTCTTCAGCAACTAATAACAAGGCTCTGCCGTCACGTGCAACCTGTTCCAAAATAGGTACAAGGTCTGAAATCAAATTGATTTTTTTGTTAACGCAAAGAACATAAGCATCTTCTAAAACTGCTTCCATTCTTTCTGCATCGGTAACAAAGTAAGGTGAAATATAACCTTTGTCGAATTGCATACCTTCAACAACCTTGAGGTTTGTACCGAAGGATTTTGATTCTTCAACAGTGATAACGCCGTCTGTGCCTACTTTTTCCATTGCTTCAGCAATCAAATCACCGATAGTATTGTTATTGCCTGCTGAAATTGCCGCAACTTGAGCCAGACTTTCTTTTGAATCGACCGGTCTTGCCATAGCTTTGATTTTTTCAACAGCCATTTCAACACCTTTATCCATACCTCTTTTCATGCCGATAGGGTTAGCACCGGCAGTAAGGTTTCTTAAACCTTCACGTACAATTGCTTGAGCAAGAACTGATGCTGTAGTTGTACCGTCACCGGCTACATCGTTAGTTTTTGAAGAAACTTCTTTAAGAAGTTGTGCGCCTGCATTTTCCAGACCGTCTTCAAGTTCGATTTCTTTTGCAATAGTTACACCGTCGTTAACGATTTGCGGTGCGCCGAATTTCTTTTCCAGAATAACGTTACGGCCTTTTGGTCCTAATGTTACTTTTACAGCATCGGCTACTGCATCTATACCTTTGAGCAAGCTTTTTCTTGCTTCTTCGTTAAATACAATTTTTTTAGCCATTTTATTTATCTCCTTAATAAATTTTTGTCTTTTTTTACTCTACGGGCTATGAGTTCTCAAACCCCTTCGGGTTTCACACACCTTATTCTAATACGCCTAAGACGTCTTTTACTGACATGATTTTGAAGATATCTTCGCCCATTTTTACGTCAGTGCCTGCGTATTTTGCGAACAAAACTTTTTCTCCTACTTTGACTTCCATTTCTTCTTTTTTGCCGTCATCAAGAGTTTTGCCCGGACCTACAGCAACAACTTCACCTTTTTGCGGTTTTTCTTTTGCAGAATCAGGAATAAAAATACCTCCTGAAGTTTGTTCTGTGTCTTCGATAACTTTAATAACGATTTTGTCACCTAACGGTCTTATTGACATAATGTCCTCCTTTTTTATTTAAATATCGATATGATAAATTTTTTGTTTAATAAACAACTAACTTACTATTCTTTTATATCATTTCATGCAAAAAATTTTTTAAATATTAATGAAAAATTAATTATTTGATAATTATTTTGTATCCCCGATATATTCGTATATTCTGAAGCCTTCCAGTTTAACTATTGCGCTATGGCTTTCATAGACGGGTTTATAATTTTTCAGTTCCGTTACGTGTAACCTGTCTGCATCAAAAAACGGGACAAGAGCATATATTTTTTTGTTTTTAAAGTAAGGGTTGGTTTCTGTAACAAATTTTGCATATTTATCCCATCCGTCTTTGTCCAGAATATAAAAAATCTTTTTGTCCCATACAACATATTTAATATTATATTCATGCTGTGCGGAATAAATTTCATTGGCTCCGTTTAAGTAATATACAACACTTATTGCATGGGGGTCGTTGTCTGTAATTATTACCGAGGTGTTTTTGTCTATATTGTTTTTAATCCATTGGGCGGTTTCTTTTGCACCGGAATAGTTGTATTTGATATCAAGTATTGAATATTTTATACCGTTCATTAAGGTAAAAATAAAGAACAAAGTAATAACCGAATTAATTATAATTTTAAATTTTGCCGATATATTTTCTTGCTGCAGCATAAGCCATAAACAGAATATTAAAATTATGTGTGCGCAGAAAATTCTTGTTACAAAAATCCAGTGATTATAGCCAAGTATATAAATTATAAGCTGAAATAAAATACTAAAAAATGCTATTAAAAACAGTTTTGTGTTTTTAATTAAAAGTGCAATCAGCAAGACTATATACAATATTACCGATAACATTATTAACGGTACGTTTAATAACGGAAACATTATTTGTCCGATATCAGGCCACTGGTTGTCTACGGAATTTATGAAAAACTGGCTTATTACTTTTAATACGCTTACACTAAGACCTGTTGTGTCAATTTTTATCACAACATTGCTTGAGGTTGTACCGTGCAGTTGTAAAACAACAGCCAGCAATCCGAGGCACATAACACCAAAAGCAACTGCATATTTTTTTAAAGTACTTTTATCTGTTTCTTTTTCAATTTTAATAAGATTTTTATACAGAAAATCCAGTGTTAAAAGTCCGCAGAAACCAAGCATTATAATATGAGTGTTAGCAAGCATAAATATCAAAGCAGCATACCAGAAGGGATGTTTGTTCGATTTCGGGTACAGGATTGCCAGTAAAAATACGAGAAGCGGTAATATAGAGTAACTTCTCGCAATTACGGGGAAGAAATATAAAAATCCTGCGCTTGTTATTATGGAGAATTTTGCAAATTTGTTAAACGGGGAGTACTGCAAAAATAAAAACACGCTGCAGACCATACAAATCCAGCAGAATATCTGCATAAATATTATGGACATATTCATTTTTGCAAAAGGCATCATTAATATATAAAAAAATGAGGGATGACCTTCGTTAACAAGGTGTTTGAATAGACTGAAATCAAATATTGAAAGATGTTTTGCCAATAGCCAGACCTGTGCCTCGTCAGCCCAGGTTTCATGGTGCAGTACTATTATTAAAGTAAATACCGCATACAGTATTGTGCAAATTATATTTTTAAACAGTGTTTTTTTGCTTTCTTCCATAATCTTATCTTCCATAAAATGTATATTTTAATAATATCTCAAAACAAGTGTAATCAAATTTTGAATCATCAGGCACTGCGATATGACAAATAAACCTATAGGGATTACAGTGCTTTGCATTCGGAGTTTTTTTGTATAAAACAATAACAGGAATACAGGTATAAGGGCAGTCAAGTATCTTCCCTGTATGCCGACTATATATGGCTTTGTTTGGTATATAAGATAAACAGAGGTCATTATTATTACATAAGACAATACAACGGCTGTAAATATCCATAGTTTGTTTTTTAATTTAATATCACAGCATTTTTCTTTTTTATTTTTATAAAAAATTGTACAGATTAGCCCTGCCCACGCCAGATGAGTGTATTTTAACGGTATCATTGCCAGTGTTACACCTATACTCGATATCATATTTTGGTACAGGAAGTTTTTAAGAAATATTGTGGATAAAAGAATCGTTTTTGCGTAAGCAACAGGGGAAGTAATGATTTCTTTAATTAAAATTGATTTGTTTATAAAATGTTGTGTCATTCCGTAAGTACTTATGAGCGGAGAATTTACAATAGGGATTAAAAATAATCCGGTGATAAAGATATTTATTAACGCTATCAAACAAAAATTTATATAATAAGCCTTTGCGGTTTTAAATTTATTATCAGGTATTAAAAAATACAATAAAATTAAAGGAAAATACGCAAATTTTAAAAGAGATATAAGGGTTATTAACCCGCTCCAGATTGATATTTCTCCGGCATGTATTTTGGGTTTAGAATCATCAAATGCGAGTTTAAAAGTGTAAGCCAGATACAGCATAACAATTCCGAGTGTCAGACCGTCCGTACTTATTGAACTTGCCTGACTTATATTAACCGGCAGCATTGCAAAAAAGCAGAACAGCAATTTTTGACACGGAACTATTTTTATTGCGCAATACATAAGTGCGAGATAAACAAGCAGCGAACAAAACCTCAGTATGTACATCATAAAAAGAGGTTTAAAATTTAAAAGTTTCATCAGCCATAAAACAATAAAAGAAGGGAAATAAGACACAGGGGTATAGCTTGTCGGTGTATGTGCTAAAAATGTTGTCGTATCTTTACCCAGCGGCAGCTCTAAAGATTGGAGAGTTGCTTTGTACGGAATTTTGTTATTTGAAAGGCGGTAAACATTATAAAACTGATACAGATATGCTATGCTTTGAGGCATACAAAGACCCGTTTGATTATCTTTTATTTGATATCTGTATGTACCTTGTGTATATCCCCACATTTTAAAAAAATGTTCCGGTTCGTCCGGTGATTGGAACGGCGGATTTACACAAATAAATATCAATCCCCATAACAGACAAAGTATTAAAAAAATATTTTCGGTTTTAAATAATAAATTTTTTTTCATTTTTTATTATCCGTAAAGTCTGTTCGGGTTAAATGATAAATTGCATATTTTTCCTGTTGCATAAATACTTTGTCTGACGAAATATAAACAGGTTTTATGTCATCATAAAAAGTTCCGGCACTCATGATAACATAAATGTCATTTCTTTGTTTTAAATATTCTGTCAGAGCTAAAGGGACGGTTGACGGACTTATTTTTTTAAAATCTGCAAAAGTATAATAGTTTTGATATCCGGGGTAGAAAAATTTCCATTTGTCTTTTGGCAGATAAATACTTACGGAAACCGTTGTTAACGGAAAATTTGATAAGATAAATGCATCTTCAGGAATATTTTTTTTAATAAAATCAGCAGTATTTTTACCGTCGGAAAAAAGCTGGGTCATATCTTTTTGTATAAAATACCATCCGCCGGCAAATGACGGCAAGAATGCAAGTATAATTAATATATTAATTGTATTTTTAAGCTTGTGAGAGCAATCTTTAAAAACAATCCAAAAACAAAAAACTATTACTAAAAATAATAAAAATGTTCGCTGCGGAATTTGTCCCCAGACGCAAATGTAAATCATAAATTGAAAAATTGTACTACAAATATACACAAACAGCATTTGTCTGTTTAAAAATCCTATAGTAATTCCGGCAAAAACTGTAAAAATATAAAAAATAGCTGTGAATAAAGGATTTATACTGTTGTATATGCAATAAATTGCTTTGTTCAGTTCATAAATCGTTCTGTTTAAAAAGTTTCCGGTTATATCCGTTTGTATGATTGTGTTTTCGTTCTGACTGCCCCACAAATACAAAGTTATGCAGGCAAAAGAAGCAAACATTAATCCTGCTGCTGTTATTGATTTTTTATCTCTGTTATTCCACAGGAAAATAATAGCAAGAGCCGTGCAAAAACCCATCATTATTATATGGGTATTTGCCAGCAGTATTACTAATGTTGCATATATAAAAGGATGCTCTTTTTGTTTTTTGTAGAATGCAGCAATTAAAAACATAAACAGAAGAATGAAACAGTAGCTTCTTGATATTGCAGCATACCAGTACAAAAAACCTGAGCTTAAAAGTATAGAAATTTTGCTGAATAGGTTAAACGGAGATTTTAATAAAAGGACACTGACAGATATAACAACAACCAGCCAGTTGATTAATTGCATTATGACAGCATTGGCTTGGGGTAGTTTTGCAAATGGTAATAAAATAAAATACCACAGCAGCGGGTGACCTTCCGTACGTACGTGGGAGATTATGCCGCTGAAGTTTAAATCTCTTACCACCAGCCAGACCTGTGCTTCATCAGCCCAGATCTCATGGTGCAAAACTATTGTCAGCGTTGCTGCAGCATACAAAAAAATGCAGATCAAATTTATTATTAAAGATTTTTTATTTTCCATATTATTTTATTACAATTATTCCTTAAATCTGTAAATTTTAAAACTTTCCCCCAGTGCCACTGCTTTATTAGAAGAAAAAATCAGTTTGTATTTTGATGGTAGCTTGTCTTCAAAATGATGAAGATTCATGAAATTTGACGATATAATATAAACATTTTTTAATTTATGTTTTTGTATATTATTTTCCAGTATTTTTGTAAAATAATAATCTTCATAAACATTATTGTCTTCTTTTACCCATTTCATATATTTTATATATGTTTGCCTTCTTAAAGACCAGAATTTTCTTTCCGGAAGGTAATAATATATGCCTAATGCACAACCGTCTTCTGTCGGGATTAGTACAGAATTTTCCGGTATGTTTTGTTTTATAAATTTGGCGGTTTCTTTTGCCGATGAATAATTGCCGGTTATATCTTTTATTGTGTAATTGATTCCGTTAAAGACAGTCATTGCAAAAAATACGGTTATTATAATATTTATTGTTTTAACGGAAAATAGTTTTGTTTTTTTATGTTGGTGTTGTCCTAACACAATCCAGTAGCAAAAAATTGTTATTATAAATGCACAAAATATTCTTGATGGATACATTAGTGCAGAATAGGCAAATATATAAATAAAAAATTGAAAAAGCACGCCAAGTGAGTTTATAACAAATATTTTTTTGTCATAAAACCACAGACCAACGCACAGGTTTATATATAAAATAAAAAATATAAACCCGAATAAAACATATAAAACAGTTCCAAAAGATAATTTATTTATTATAAAATATAGAGCGTTATTAAAATCAACTGCATTCACAAAAAATTGAACCGGTACAATTATGCAGGAACTCCAGATATTTTGCGTCGAAAAGTTTATCATACTGTTTGCACTTTCTGTCCCCCAAAGCTGTATGACTACAGCCAAAAGTCCTGTAATAATTATTGCTGAAGTACAAATAGAATTGCCCAGTTTTTTTTCTTTAAAAATTTCTAAAAGAAAAAACAATCCTGTTATAAAAACAAAGCCAAACATTATGACGTGGATGTTTGCTGTTAATGCAAGCAATATAGAAAAAAATAACGGGTGTTTTAGTCTGTCTTTATAAATAGCAGCGAGGGCAAAAATCAACAAAGGCAGCAGAGAATAACTTCTTGCAATGACAGGGAAGAAATATAAAAATCCTGCACTGGTTATGATGGCACATTTTGTTATTTTATTAAAAGGCGCAAATGTCAGTAATAAAAATACACCTGCACAAGAGCATAACCAGCAGAAAATTTGCATAAAGAATATTGAAACATTCATTTTTGCAAAAGGCATCATTAAAAGATAAAATAATGCAGGATGTCCTTCATTCACAAGATGTTTGAACAAAGCTATAAATCCGAGATTTTTTACGATGAGCCAGACCTGCGCTTCATCAGCCCAGATTTCATGGTGCAAAACTATTGTCAGAGTTGCTGCAGCATACAAAAAAATGCAACTCAAATTTATTATTAAAGATTTTTTATTTTCTGTTTTCAACATATTTTTCACTACCGTCTAAATTGTCTAAAATATAGAATCTTTCTGTCATAATCAAAGTCGTTGCTTTGGATTTATAAAGGATTGTTTCTTCAGGCATTGCAAGAGAACTAAAAATGTAATATATTTTTTTGTCTTTAAATTTTTTTTGAATTTCTGAATTAATTTCAAACGTTAAATATTCATCATATTTTGTGTCATATCCGTAAGTGTAAAAAGTATCGGTTTGCGGAAAATAGAATTTATATCCTTTGAGATAAGCTGCAATGCTGCTTGTAAAGATGGGTTTGTTTGTTACAATAATATCATTTTTGTCAATATTGTTTTTTATAAATTCCGCAGTAGATTTACTGCCTGAATAATCATATTTTATATCGTTCGTTCTAAGCTGCAGACCGTGCTGTATGCTTAACCCGAAGAATAAAATTAAAATTAAATTGTAAACAATTTTTTTTGTTCTGTTTAAATTATTGCAGGTAAATATTATCCAGAAACAAAATATCATAACGGTTATTCCTGCCCAAACTTTTTCAGGAGCTGACATCCATATATAGTTATATATGAAGAATTGATATATAAAATTTATGAGATAAGCGCAGAACAATTTTTTATTTTCAATAAATATGACAATAAATGATGATAATAATAGAAAGGTAAGCAGTATTCCTTTTAAATTCCCCATTACACCGAACAGATTAATCATATATACGATAAATGTTTTAGAAAAAAATCTGTCAGCAAGCATTATGTATTGCGAAACGCTTTCGTTTTTATAAGGGCAGGTAAAAATATATAAACATAAAAATATTATGGGCAAAACTATAATTAAAAAAGGAAAAATAAATTCTTTTTTATTAATTTTATTTTTAAAAATGTTTTCGTAAAAGAACAAAGCCCCCATTGCAACACAAAACGCACTCATCAATACATGTGTCTGTGAAAGCAGGGCAAGTGTAATTGCATAAAGAAACGGTCTTTGTTTTTGGATTGGGTACAGTATAGCCAGTAAAAATATAAAAAGCGGTATCAAAGAATAATTTCTTGAAAGTACTATTAAATGATAAATAAAACCGGAACTGAAGATTATACACAGTTTTGTAATAAGATTAAAAGGTGATTTCCATAAAAAGATTCCGGCAGCTGCAGTCATAAAACTCCAGCTCAAAATTTGCATAGACATTACGGGCAGATTCAGTTTGGCTAACGGCAATACAAGAAAATACCACAGCAGAGGATGCCCTTCCATTCTTACGTGGTTTATTATTCCCATGATGTCTAAATCTCTTACCACCAGCCATACCTGTGCCTCATCTCTCCATACTTCATGGTGCAAAACACAGGTAAGTGTTAATAACGCATAAATGATAAGGCAAATTATATTAACCGCTAAAGTTTTTTTGTTTTCCATTATTCATATCCTGCAATTATTGTAATAAATGTGTGAAATAATAAAAACTGTGAAACTAAAAATAAGACGACCGGTGCTATTTTATTTTTTAGATACAATTTTTCCTGATGCGCAAAAACAAGCAAGCCAAACAACAGTAACGGGGTTAAGTATCTTCCCTGAATCCCGACGATGTATGAGTCGCTTTTATAAATTAAATAAACCGAGGTAACAATTATTAAGTAAGAGATAAGTATCGCAGCAATAATAGCAGTCTTCTGTTTAAAATTAATTTTACAAATCCGTTCTTCCATTGTTTTATGGAACATTGATAAAATTAAAGCTATGTAAGCAATATTTACTGCATATACCGGTATCAGTTTAAAAAATACGCTTACACTGGAGATAATATTTCTGTACAAAAAACCCCTTAAGATGTATGTTGATTCTATTACTTTTTTTAAATATTCAACAGGCGACGTTATTATTTGCTTGATTAAGTCTGTTTTGTCGTTAATCAAAAATATTTTTGTGTGTTCGTTCATAACCGGTGTGCTCATTACAGACGTTAAGAATAAAGCCATTAGAATAAAAGCCGCTGCTGCAGTACTTAAAAAATATTTTAAATATATATTTTTTGCACTGAATTTTTTTTCAGGTATTAAAAAATATACAACTATAAGAGGGAAATAAGCGAATTTTAAAATACAAATATATACAAACATTATTCCCCATAACAAAATTTGTTTCAGATTAATATCTTTGACGTTTTCGTCAAAAGCAAGTTTTAGTGTGTATGCAAAAAATAAAATCATTAATCCGAAGGTTAATCCGTCCACACTGACAGAGGCTGCCTGATAAATATTTACCGGCAGCAGTGAAAACAGCCAGAAACTCCATTTAAAACAAGGTGTAATTTTTATTGCCGTATAGCATAATGCAAGATAAACAAGCAGCGAACAAAAACGCAGTATATAAAGCATTAGCAGCGGTTTAATATTTAATAATTTTAAAAGCCATAAAACTATAAAAGACGGAAAATAAGATAGAGGTGTATAGCTTGACGGGTTAAAATTTAAAAATGCTGTTTTATTTTTTTCAAGCGAAAATTTATTAACCTGTATGGTTGCTTTAAACGGAATTTTGGTGTTTACTCTCCTGTAATAATCATAAAAATTATAAATTTGCACAAAACTTTCAGGCAGTTGTAAACCGCTAATCCCGTCTTTTATTTGATGTCTTAAAGTTCCCTGTGTGTAACCCCACATTTTGAACAGGTGTTCGGGTTCGTCAGGTGATTGAAACGGGGGATTAATAAACAAAAATATTGTCCCCCATAAAAGACATATTATAAAAAATAAATTTTCTGTTTTGAATAAACTCTTTTTCATCAATAATACCTGTTGCTAATTGTAATAGAAGTCAACAGCAAAAGAAATACCGAAATTATAAAAAATAAAACAGGAATTCCACGCCATTTTAAATTTATATTTTTAGGATTAAACAATAATAATCCTGCTAAAATCAAAGGTGTAAAGTATCTTCCCTGTATTCCTTTGGTTAAATGTTCCGTAGGAAAAACCAGATAAAGAGAAGTAAGAATAATAAAAATGGTTAAAACTATTGTTCCGAATGTTACGGCTTTTTGTTTTACGGTAATTATACACAGACTATCGTTTTTATTATCATCGTAAAAAATTGAAACCAGCATTGCAAACCAGTATGTATATATATAAACAGCAGGAAGCATTGTGAAATTTAAGTTTACGCCGATGCTCGATACCATATTTTTTAAAACAAACGGTGCCGAGGAGAATACAGAAATTGTCAGTAATTTTAAATAATCAAAGGGATTTATTATTATACCTTTTATCAGTTCAAATTTGTTAAACATTGTCACATTGTTATATCCTGAAGCATCAGAAAATACCATAACAGAAAAAATAAATATGCCTGTTAACACAAGATTAATGAATAAAATATATAAAAAATTTTTGTTGTAGTTTTTATTGCATTCAAATTTTTCTTTTGAAATTAAAAAATACATTAATATAAAAGGCATATAAGCGTATTTTAAAAGACTTAAAAGTGTAATCAGTATTCCCCATACAATAATATGACGGCGGGTAATTTTTTTTATGGAATTATCAAAAGCAAGTTTCAAACTGTAGGCAAAAAACATTGCAAGAATTCCGAAAAACAGCCCGTCAGTACTTACTGAAACTGCCTGCAGCACACAAACAGGTAAAAGTGTGTATAAAAATAACATCCATTTTTTACAGGGTGTAATTTTAATCGCAAAGTAGCATAATGCCAGATATACCATTAATGAACAGAATCTTAATATATACATTATTAACAGTGGATTTATATTTAAGTATTTCATTAACCATAATATTAAAAATGACGGGAAATATGATAACGGCGTGTATGATGTGGGCACATGTTCCAAAAATATTTTTTGGTCTTTGTTTAACTTCAGATTCAAAAAATTTTTAGTTGAATCAACAGAAATTTTATCTTTTGTTAAAAAATACTGTGAATAAAATTTATGCAGTCTGTAAAATGATTCCGGCAGATATTGACCGGATTTTCCGTCTTTTATTTGGTATCTTAAGGTACCTTCAGTAAAACCCCACATTTTATACAGATGTTCCATTTCATCAGGGGATTGAAACGGGGGATTTATTAATATAAAAATAACACCCCAAAATATACAAATCAGTAAAAATAAATTCTCTGTTTTAAATAAACTTTTTTCCATCTCTGATTTATTATATTATAAATGTATGAAAACAGATTGGCTTTTTGTAAAATTTATTCTTGTCGGGATTTTAAACACAGCCTTCGGGTATCTTGTTTACGCACTTTTAATATTTTCAGGTTTGCATTATTCGCTTGCTGTTATATTGTCGACGATTGCAGGTGTGCTTTTTAATTTTAAAACAACAGGCACGCTTGTTTTTAAGAATAAAAATAACAAACTTATATTTAAATTTGTTGCAGTATATACCATAATTTGCATACTTGGTATAATTATTTTGCGTATAGCTGAGTTTGCACATATAAATCTTTATTTTGCCGGACTGTTTTCCACTGCTGTATGCGCAGTAATATCGTTTTTGTTAAATAAAAATTGGGTGTTTAAATATGAAAAAAATTAGTCTTGTTTCAAGCTGTTACAATGAAGAAGAAAACATTGATGTTTTATATGAAAGGGTAATTAAAGCAATTGAACCTTTTTGTGATAAATATGAATTTGAGTACATTCTTCTTGATAACGGTTCTATAGACAAAACTGCCCAAAAGCTGAGGGAACTGGCTCAAAAAGATTACAGAATTAAGGTTATATTGAATACTCGAAATTTTGGGCATATACGTTCTCCGTATTACGGTATGATACAGGCAGACGGCGATGCAGTTATTTATCTTGCATCAGATTTGCAGGATCCGCCTGAGCTTATAAAAGATTTTATCGAAAAATGGGAACAGGGTTACAAGATTGTTCTCGGCAAAAAAACAAAAAGCGAAGAATCTATACTTATGTTTTTAATACGCAGTGCTTATTATGAACTAATTTCGCATATTGCGGATGATGACTCGGGGCTTGTAAAAAACTGTACGGGGTTCGGGTTATATGACCATAAAGTTATAGAAATAATAAAAAGTCTGGATGATCCTTATCCATACTTAAGGGGGCTTATTTGTGACATAGGTTACGAAAAAGCTTTTGTTGAATTTACCCAGCCGACCAGAAAAAGAGGCATTACAAAAAATAACTTCTATACTCTGTATGACAATGCAATGATTGGTATAGTAAAACACTCTAAAGTACCTTTAAGAATAATGACATTTTTAGGGTTTGGTTTTTCTTTTCTCAGCCTTTTAATTGCGTTTTTGTATTTTGTATTGAAACTTATTTTCTGGGAACAGTTTACACTCGGTATGGCTCCGATTATAATCAGTCTGTTTTTCTTTGCGTCCGTGCAGCTGTTTTGCCTAGGTGTGCTAGGGGAATATATCGGTGCAATTTACACAAGAGTAAATAAAAAACCTGTTGTTGTTGAAAAAGAAAGAATCAATTTTTAATTTTAATACATCAATCAAATAAATGGCAGGCTACCAAAGAATCTCCTGCAGACTTCAAACAAGGGGCTTTTTGTGCGCAAATTTCCATACACTCTTTGCACCTCGGGTGGAAGGGGCAGCCTGATATGTTATCTGTAATAGAAGGCGGATGACCTTCTATTGTCTGCACCTCATCGGTATTTATATCAAGAATTACATTTAACAGAGCTTTGGTGTACGGATGTTTGGGGTTGTCAAAGAGTTCTTTGTTACCTGAATATTCAACAATGCGTCCGGCGTACATTACGGCAATTTTATCTGCATTTTGGGCAACTATACCGAGGTCATGCGTGATTAAAATTATTGAAATTCCGTATTTTTCTTTAATTTCCTTTAAAATATCCATAATTTGAGCCTGAACAGTAACATCAAGAGCGGTGGTAGGTTCATCCGCAATAATAATTTCAGCTTTGCAGGCAAGTGCCATTGCAATGATAACACGCTGTTTCATCCCGCCGGAAAATTCGTGCGGATAAGCTTTCATTTTTTCTTTTGCGTCAGGGATTTTTACTCTTTCAAGTGCTTTTATTGCAACCTCAAAAGCTTCTTGTCCTTTTAATCCCTGATGCAATTCAATTACTTCTAAAAGTTGGTTGCCTATTGTATAGAGCGGATTTAAGGATGTCATAGGGTCTTGAGGGATAAGAGCTATCTTTTTGCCTCTGATTTGCTGCATTTGTTTCTGATTGAAACTAAGAAGATTTTTGTTGTTGTAGATAATTTCTCCGCTTTTTATCTCTGCGGAAGGCGGTAAAAGCTGCAGAACAGACATAGTGGAAACGGTTTTTCCGCAGCCTGATTCTCCTACAATGGCAAGAGTTTCCCCTTTTTCAAGAGAAAAGCTTACGTTATATATAGCCTGTCTGAATCCGTCAGAAAGGTTAAAGCCGAGATTTAGATTTTTTACTTCTAATATTTTAGACATTAGATATCAATAACACCTGTAAATACGTATTGCGCTTCACCTGTCATAAATACATCAAAGTCGGTATTTTGTGAATTGCCTTCCCATTCAATCGTAAGTACTCCGCCGGGCAGATTGACATTTACTTTGCTGTCGCACAGATTGTTCAATATTGCTGCAACAACACTTGCACAGGCTCCTGTTCCGCAGGCTAGGGTAATACCGCAGCCTCTTTCCCAAACAGCAACATCTATTTCGGTTCTGCTTTTAACTTTTACAAATTCAACATTTGTTTTTTCGGGGAATAAGTTGTCGTGTTCGATTGCGTCACCATACTTTTTAGCCAGTTCTTGGATATCTCCGTCTTCTTCTTTAGGAAAGATAACACAATGAGGGTTTCCCATACTGACAGCGTTTACTGTGAATTTTTTAATTCCGTCCCACAGCGGGTAATTTAAGCTTTTGCTTCCTTTAAAAGGAATTTTTTCAGGCTCTAAAACTGGTTTGCCCATATTGACTTTAACTCTCATGTCTTCCTGAATTTCCGGAATAATTTTGCCTGCCCCTGTATGAACAGTGAATTGTTTTTTATTAACGATTTTTTTATCATAGCAAAAACGTGCAAAGCATCTCATACCGTTTCCGCACATTTGGGCTGTTGAGCCGTCAGCCTGATAGAATAACCATTCCAAATCCGAGTAGGTTTTTGGATTTTCAACGGGAACAAAAATGCCGTCAGCCCCGATACCAAAGTGTCTGTCGCAGAGTTTTACTGCGATTTGAGGGAATTTATCCTCGATTTTTTTATACTCATTGTATTCCATTAAAATAAAATCATTTCCGGCACCTTGCATTTTTGTAAATTTTACCTGAGTCATATTAATATTCCCGTGTTATGTGTACCGTTGCATTATAGCATATTAAATGCAGTGCGGTCATTTAATAGATTAAGCTATGTAAAGCTCTGAGCTGCATTGTTTGACCCTGATTTCCCTTTGTTTTAACATGTTTATAATTCCGGAGAGTCACCCGGATATTATTATGAAAGGGAACATTACAAAATGACATCAAAAAGATTTCTTTTTACGTCGGAATCCGTTACTGAAGGTCACCCCGATAAAGTATGCGACCAAATTTCCGACGCAATTTTAGATGAATTTCTTACAAAGGACAAAAGTTCAAGAGTTGCTGCAGAAACTACCGTAACAACCGGCATGGCTCTTGTTTGCGGAGAAATTACATCTGACTGCTACGTGGACATTCCCGCAGTAGTAAGAAATACTATTAAAAATATCGGTTATGCTGGTGCGGAAGGCGGCGGGTTTGATTATAAAAACTGCGCTGTTCTTACTTCTATTGATGAACAATCAACAGATATCGCAGGCGGTGTAAACAAAGCTCTTGAATCAAGAAGTGACAACTCTGACACTTCTTCAAGCGAAACAGAAAACGTTGGTGCCGGCGATCAGGGTATTATGTTTGGTTTTGCTTGTGACGAAACACCGGAACTTATGCCTTTGCCTATCAGCCTCGCTCACAGATTGGCTCACAGGCTGGCTCAGGTTAGAAAAAACGGTTCTTTAGGCTATTTAAGACCGGACGGAAAATCTCAGGTTACTGTGGAATACGTTGACGGCAGACCGTCAAGAATCGACACTATCGTTCTTTCAACACAACACGATCCTGAAATCAAAGGCGTTTCCGATAATAAAGAAGTCCAAGAAATTATCAGACAGGATTTAATAGAAAAAGTTATCAACCCTGTATTTGAAAACGATGCTATTAAACCTGATGCAAATACAAAATATTTAATCAACCCTTCGGGAAGATTCGTAATAGGCGGTCCTCAGGGTGATGCAGGTTTGACGGGAAGAAAAATCATCGTAGATACTTACGGCGGATATTCACGTCACGGCGGCGGTGCCTTCTCAGGTAAAGATCCTACAAAAGTAGACCGTTCAGCGGCTTATGCAGCACGTTATGTTGCTAAAAATGTTGTAGCTGCAGGTTTGGCTCAAAAATGTGAAGTAGAACTCGGATACGCTATAGGTGTAGCTCAGCCGGTTTCTGTTATGATTGATACTTTCGGTACAGGGGTTATTTCTGATGATGAAATTTCTAACCTCGTACAGGAAAATTTTGACCTCAGACCCGCTGCAATCATTAAACAATTTGACTTAAGAGGTTTGCCTGCTAAAAACGGCGGTAAATTTTATCAATTGCTGGCAGCGTACGGTCACATGGGCAGAACAGACATTGACGTTCCCTGGGAACACACTGATAAAGCAGCAAAATTGAAAGAGCAGGCAGGTTTAAGCTGCTGCGGCTGCAAATAAAATAAATTTTTTATAGAGCCGGCGGATTTTTGATAAATCAGCCGGTTTTTTTATATTTTTAATAAAGATTCATGATTTTTGCTAATTTTTTGGTATTTTTAACCAAAAAATGGTACTATATTAAAAAAACATTATTATTTTGGAGTAAAAACTAAAACATGGGCGGTACTGAAACTAAACAGCAAACAAATATAAATACTAATATATTAACAGGGGCGCAGATTTTTTTGGAATGTTTAAAAAAAGAAGGTGTAAAAGAAATTTTCGGCTACCCCGGCGGTGTAATTCTTTCTATATATGAAGCTTTATACAATGATCATGATATTAAACATTACCTTGTAAGACATGAACAGGCGGCTGTGCATGCAGCGGAAGGTTATGCACGTGTAACTGGTAAACCCGGAGTTGTCCTTGTTACATCAGGTCCGGGGGCAACCAATTGTATTACGGGTATTGCAAATGCCTATTATGACGGTTATCCTATTGTTGTGTTTACAGGTCAGGTGGGTGTAAACCAAATAGGCAATGATGCCTTTCAGGAAGCCGATATCATTGGTATAACCCGTTCCTGCTGCAAACATAATTATCTGGTTAAAGATGTAAAAGATTTACCAAGAATTATAAAAGAGGCGTTTCATATAGCAACAACAGGCAAACCTGGTCCTGTCGTGGTTGATATGCCAAAAGATATTTTGACTGCGTCTGCAGATTTTGTATGGCCAGAAAATATTAAATTGCCGGGGTATAATCCTAATTACAACGGGCACCCCAAACAAACAACCAAGGCTCTGGAACTGCTCTGTGAGTCAGAAAGACCGGTCATTATTGCCGGCGGCGGTATTGTTGCTTCGCAAGCAATGGAGGAATTGAAACAACTTGCAGACAAGCTTCATGTTCCTGTTACAAATACTTTGATGGCAAAAGGGGTATATCCTGAAACTGATGAAAAATCCCTTGGTATGCTTGGCATGCATGGTAATTTCTGGGCAAATCATGCAGTCACAAACTGTGATGTGCTTTTTGCCATAGGAACACGTTTTAATGACAGAATCACAGGCTGTTTAAAACGTTTTGCCAGAGATGCTCAAATTATTCATGTCGATATTGATCCATGTTCTATTAATAAGAATGTTAAGGTAGATATTCCGATTATCGGCGACGCCAAAAACGTTTTAAAAGCGATGCTTGAAGAATTTAATAATAATACTCCTGAAATTCACTACGAAGTTAAGCAATCATGGCTGGAGCAGATTAACGAATGGAAAAATAAACGTCCAAAAATAGAACAGCACACTGATAAACTTAGTTCTATTACGGTTATACAAAAAATTTATGAATACACAAAAGACTTTGACCCTATAGTAACAACAGAGGTCGGACAGCATCAGATGTGGACTGCACAGTTGTGGAAATGCGATAAACCAAGGCGTTTTATCACTTCCGGCGGGCTGGGGACAATGGGCTTCGGATTCCCTGCAGCTATGGGTATATCCGTAGCTGATAAGGGCAGACTCGTTTTGAATATTGCAGGTGACGGCAGTATTCAGATGAATATTCAAGAGCTTGCAACCTGTGTTCAGTATAATCTGCCCGTTATTAATGTAATCATTAATAACGGATATCTCGGTATGGTTCGTCAATGGCAGGAAAAACTGTACCATCAGCATTATTCCGAAACAAGGATTACCGGACCTGATTTTGTAAAAGTAGCGGAAGCATACGGGGCACGAGGTTTCAGAATTACAAAAGAAGAAGAAATTATCCCTGTCTTGCAACAGGCTATTGAGTGTAAACAACCTGTATTTATTGATGTTGTTGTTGATGAGTATGAAATGGTTTACCCGTGGGTATTAGCTGGTAACCCGATAAATAAAATGCTCATGTCCAACAACTGTCCTGTTAATTAGTTATCAAAGGTTTTTAAGATGAACAATAACAATAATAATAAAAATCATGTAATATCAGTTCTTGTAAAAGATGAAGCGGGTATCGTATCACGTGTCAGCGGTTTATTCTCAGGCAGAGGCTATAATATAGAAAGTATTACTGCTGCTCAGACAAGTGAAAAAGGTTATGCCCGTATTACCATAGAAACCTCCGGCGGGGATGAAAACGTTATTGAACAGATTACCAAACAGCTTAACCGGCTTATACCTGTGTTAAAAGTTGTTGATTTAGGCGATGTGGAATCAATAGAGCGTGAGTTGATTTTGTGCAAGGTTATAGCCAAGGATGAAGACAGGTCTGAAATTTTAAGAATTGCGGAAATTTTTAACGCTAAAATTATTGATGTTACCCAAAGAACCTATACGCTTGAAGCAATAGGTGATGAAAGACAAATTCGTTCACTTATTGAACTTTTGAAACCAATAGGAATAAAAGAGCTTGTCCGCTCCGGCAAAGTCGGTATAACACGTTCAAATCAGTTTACGAATACAAAAACAGAGTAAGACATGTTACAGATTGCATTTATTCCCATCGATAACAGACCGGTATGTTATACTTTACCGGAACAAATTGCAGCAATGGATGAAAATATCCGTTTATATTTGCCGGATAGAAATTTATTAGGTGATTTAACAAAGCAGGCTGATATTGACGGTATTTTAAACTGGCTTGAAAATTTGCATGATGTGGATAAGGTAATTGTTTCGCTTGATACTATTGCATACGGAGGTCTTGTTCCCTCCAGAAGATGCAGTGATACTTTTGAACAGATAGATGAACGTATTGAGAAATTTAAAGCAATTTTAAAGCAAAAACATTCTGAGGTTTACGCTTTTTCAAGTATAATGCGTATTTCAAACAACAACTGTAATGAAGAAGAAAAAGAATACTGGAATCTTTACGGAAAAAAAATATTCAAATATTCTTTTGATTATCACAAAAACGGTTTTGCAAAAACGGATGTTCCGTCTGAAATTCTTAGTGATTACTTAAAAACAAGAACCAGAAACTTTGATATTAATAAGCTGTACATAAAGTGGTCAGAAGAACATTTTTTTAATACCCTTGTTTTTTCAAAAGACGATTGTGCCGAATTTGGTTTGAATGTATATGAAGCCAGGTCTTTAAACGTAAATATTCTGGCGCATAAATTACATGCACTTATCAAAACCGGGGCTGATGAAATTCCTTTGACGCTTTTTGCACGTGCTGTTGTTGAGGGAAAACATGTAAAAATTGCCCCTGTTTTCACACAGCCGGATTATATTGATAAAATTTCAAAGTATGAAGATGTGTCAGTGTACGAATCCGTAAAAGGACAAATTGAGCTTGCAGGCTGTGAAGTCAGTGACAACACTGACGATGCGGATATTGTTATGCTTGTAAACAACTTTAAAAACGAACAGGGCGAGCTTGTTATGGGTGTTGATGTTGAAGGGTTTGACTCAGAATTTGAACTTCCTCAAAAGCCTTATCTTGTCGTCGACATCTTAAACGCAAACGGGTCTGATAACGCCTTTGTAAAACGACTTCTGGAAAAAGAAATTGATTGGAATAATTTTCTTGGTTATGCAGGCTGGAATACAACAGGCAACTCGTTAGGAAGTGCACTTTGCTGCGCAATTGTTAAATATTTTGCGCAAAATCCGGATATCAACGCTTTTAAAAAAGTTCAAACTGTCCGATTCCTTGATGATTGGGCTTATCAGGCAAATGTCAGAAAAATTCTTAAATCCCGTTTAAAAGAAATAAGCGTTGAAGAATTGGAAAGAGAAATGAAACCTTATGAAGGATTTTTAAAAGATAAATTTGATGTACAATTTTCACGGGTAAAATATTTTTACCCGTGGAACAGATTTTTTGAAATAGAGGCGGATTTATTATGACTAAAAGTATTGCGGAACTTAGAAAAGAAAATGAGTTAATAGATTTATTTTGTACACTTGCCGAGATTCCTTCTCCGTCCGGCGAGGAAGATAATGTGTCGGCTAAGATTGTTGACATTTTGACAAAAGCCGGTATTGACGCCAAAGAAGATCATTTTAAAAACGTAAGGGCAAAAATTCCGGCAACAAACCCGAATAAAAAACCGCTTCTTCTCTCATCGCACATGGATGTTGTTGGTGATGCTTCGCCTGTAAACATAAGAATTTCAGCTGACGGCAAATTTATAGAAACAGATAAATCAAGACCTCTCGGAGCTGATGATAAAGTAGGCGATGCGGCAGCGATTTATCTTGCCCTGAATCTTGCTAAAAATCCCGATATGGTTCAAGGCGGGCATGGCGGATTGGAACTTGTTTTTACAAAAGATGAAGAACAGAATATGACTGGCATTCATAACGTAAAATTTGATGAAATAGATTCTGAGTATGTTCTTGTGCTTGATGCTGACAAACTAGGGCAGATTCAAATTTCAGGGGCAAGTTATACAAATGGCACCCTTACCGTTACAACTCCTAAAGGCGGACATTCAGGTATTGATATTGGTGATA
Organism: Candidatus Gastranaerophilales bacterium; assembly: GCA_944323275.1. Taxonomy (GTDB): domain Bacteria; phylum Cyanobacteriota; class Vampirovibrionia; order Gastranaerophilales; family Gastranaerophilaceae; genus Limenecus. The sequence goes on along the minus strand of CALUSA010000005.1, from coordinate 28,042 downwards.
AAACCAGATTAAACGCAGTAAAATTAATTGGCGAGCTGGTTAATGAAATTCCGCAGGGTGAATATAAACGTGATGAATACGGCACGGTGACTTCTATTAACATAGGCTGTATAGTCGGCGGAGGAGTTGAGCCGGTTATACAAAAAATTGCACAAAAAGGCATAAAAGCAGACAGCTATATAGAATACGTTGCCGATAATTGTTTGACAAATATTATCAACACAAAAGCAATGGCAAAATATTCTATAAGAAGTTCCGAAGAAGCCAATGAACAACAGCTTATAAATGATATTAAACAAATTGTCGAAATATTTAATAAAAAATATGATGGTCTTGCGCATGCGGAATTTGTTGCACAATCAAAAATGAAAGCTTTTGAAAAATCAGGTGATGAAACAATACAAAAAATTTGTGTGCAGGCATGTGAAAATATTGGTATAAAAGGTGATGTTTCTTCTTTCCATGCAGGTGCGGAAACACATATTTATGCCCATGAAAAAAACAAACACGGTCAGGTTTTAAAACCGTATCTTCTCGGTCTTGCTGATATTTATAACATGCATTCAAGCGATGAGATGGTTAATATAGAATCTTTCTTAAAAGGGTATGAATTTTTGAAAGAATCCTTTATAATTTTCAACAAATAAGGAGTAATTATGAAAAAAATATCATTGTTTTTAATACCGGTTTTCGTTATAGCAACAGCAATTCCTGCTTTTTGTGCAGTGAATATGAATAAAGATAAACTGGCGGAAAGTGTAAAAAACTGTACTTATTTTCGTACATATTCGTTTGTCAATAATCAAAATACCGGAAGCACCAAGGTAAAAGAAAAAGTTGAAGGATATGTAAACGGCAAATGCAGATACGTAGTTGAATATCATTATCAGAGCGGAGAAACCAAGGGAATGATTTGTGACTTAAATTCGCAACAGCAGGAGGCTTTATATTATTCAAAATTAAAAAAAGCTTCTAAGTCACAAAGTAATACGGGCAGCAAAAATTACATGACAGTTCCCTGTACCGGCTATAACCTTATCAATAATCAATGGATAAAAGACGAAAAACCAACATCTTTCAGTATAGAAAGATAAAATATTTATTAAACAAATTGCCCCGTGTTTATATTTTTAGTAGAATTATATACGACTAAATTTTATACACGGGGTGATTTTTTGAAAACATTAACACTAAAAGCTACAGCAGTCGGTAGTCTTCCGCATAAAAATCCTAAAGAAGCTATAGATTTGATTTTTAACGAGTTTAAGGAAATTCCGTTCTGGCCTCAGCTGGCTGGAGTAGATAAACATGAAGAAATGACTGTGCAGTATCTTCAGGGGATACCGGGTATAATTTATGATGAAGATAACTGTAAATACTGCTATGATTCACAATCCGATGAGTTTTTTGAAGCATTGGAAGAATTTTTTATGGATTATGAGGCAATAGTTAATGAAAAAAATTTCACAAATCTGGATAAATATGCTATAACAAGCCCTTTTACTTCAGTTATTCCTTTGTATCTGGAAAAATTGAAAAATGGCAAGTATGATTTTGCAAAATGCCATATAATAGGTCCTTTTACCTGGGGAACAAGTTTGTGTGATATTAATAATTTGTGTGCTTTTTATGATGAAACCTACAGAGAAGTGCTCGTAAAAGGTTTGACTTTAAAGGCGGTTTGGCAGATTCAACAAGTGAAAAAAGTCAGTCCTGATGCAACGACCATTATGTTTATGGACGAACCTGTTATGTCGCAGTTCGGCACCTCTGCTTTTATCACCGTAAAAAAAGAAGAAGTTATAGAGGCTCTTGCAGAAATTTCAAATGTAATACAGGATTTTGGAGCATTAAGTGCTGTTCATTGCTGCGGTAAGTCTGATTGGTCTGTTTTAACGTCTGCCGGTGTGAATATAATTAATTTCGATGCATTTGCTTATGCCAAAAGTCTGGGGGCTTATGCCGGCGAAATGGAAGATTTTCTTAAAAACGGCGGTTATATAGCCTGGGGGCTTGTTCCTACTCTGGATAAAGATGCTCTTGAAAAAACGAATCTTGAGGATTTGTGTCAAAAATACGAGGCGGCAGTGGACGACCTTATAAAAAAATCTAAAGGCAAAATTGACAGAGAACTTGTTATTAAACAGAGCTTTTTTACTCCTTCTTGCGGTGCCGGGTCTTTGCCTATGAACCTTGCACAAAAGGCTATGAAGCTTGTTAATGACCTGTCAGACGCTATGCAGTTAAAATACGGGGAGAATTAATGACATTATCAATTGCAATTACAGGTAAAAGCGGAAGCGGTAAAACAACCATAACAAAAAATTTTGTAAAAGTACTGAAAGAAACATACCCCGATAAATCAATCCTGCTTTTTGATAATGACCTTTCAACCGAACTTGCACACAGTTACGGAATGGATGTAAGAAACACCATATACGGTATCAGAAGCGGTAAACACGAATATAAAACAGGTATTCCGTCACGAATGACAAAACAGGAATACATTGAATGGGCGTTAGAAGATATTATTGTGGAAATAGAAGAAAATGTTGATTTAATAGTATCGTGGCTTGTTCCTTCTAAAGATTGCCGTTGTCCTATTACGGGGCAGATTACTTATGCGGTAAAAAAACTTATCGACAGATATGATATAGTTGTTTTTGATTGTGAATTTGATTTAAAATATCTTCATCAGCTTGTCGATATCCCAATGGATGTGACTTTGATTGTTGCAAGACCGACAGAAGAATCTATATTTCTTGCTCAAAGAATAGAAGAATTTTCTGCAAAATATGCGGCAGGCGGGCAGATGGCACTCGTGTTGAACAGTGTAAATAATGATGAGCATAACAAAGTTCATGAATATTTGGAAAAATACAGCCTTGAAGTTCTTGGTATAATACCTGAAGACAAAAATTTAATTCAACACTCTATTGATAAAAATTCACAAATCGTAGAAGATGCTATTAAAGGATTTTATTTCAGGCTTAATCTTCCTCAGGTGAGATAACAAACGGTAATAATTATGGCACAACATATTGACGGCAAACTTGTTTCAAAAAAAATACTTGAAAATCTTTCAGACGAAATTTTATTTCTTGATAAAAAACCCTGTCTTGCTGTCATAATTGTTGGTGAAGACCCGGCAAGCCAAATTTATGTTAATTTAAAAAAGAAAAAAGCTTTTGAACTCGGGATAAAATCTATAGTCGAGCCAATGCCTGCCGATACTTCCCAACAAGAGCTTTTTAATAAAATCGAACAGCTCAATAACGATAGTAGTGTAAACGCAATACTTGTACAGCTACCGCTGCCTGAACATATTGATACTAAAGCTGTTTTGGAAAAAATTAATCCGATAAAAGATGTTGATTGCTTCCATCCCTATAATGTCGGACGTATTGCAACCGGTACAAAGCCCTATGTGTATCCGTGCACGCCTAAGGGGATTATAAGGCTGCTGGAATATTATAATATTAATATAGAAGGTAAACATGCAGTTGTGATAGGGCGTTCCAATATTGTAGGCAGACCGGTGGCACAGATGCTTTTGAATGAAAATGCTACTGTTACAATTTGTCATAGCAAAACAAAAAATCTTGCAGATATTACAAAAACTGCAGATATTATAATTTCAGCAGTTGGACAAAAAAATTTATTGAAGGCAGATATGATTAAAGAAGGTGCCGTTGTTGTGGATGTCGGTATGAACAGAACTGAAGAAGGCAAGCTGTGCGGTGATGTCGACTTTTATAATGTTGAACAAAAGGCATCTTTTATAACGCCTGTTCCCGGCGGTGTAGGTCCTATGACAATCTGTTCTTTGATGCAAAATACTTTTGACTTGTATAAAATACAAAATAAATATTAAAAAGGAATTTAAATGGGCGGTTTTAAATATACTTATAATATTGAAGAATTTGAAAAATTTTATCAGTCACGGCTTGCACCGGAATTGCTTGAATTATCAAAGAAAAAAGTATTACCCTGGAAGAATCAAGCTGCAGCATTGAAGGCTTTTAGTCTTACATGTGATATTTTAGGGCGTTTTGCTCCTTATGAAGCTAAATCCGTTGAAGGTACGCATGAATTTTTAAAAGAATTAAGACTTTTTCCTGATTTTTTTACTGTAAAATATAACGGTTGTTTTACAGGCAACAGTGCAGGCAAGGCTTTTGATGCAAAGTCAATAGAGCTTTATAAAAATGACGGAAGAAAAGATGTCAGGGTTTTTAACGGTGTTCTTGTTTCAACACAATATTATGCAAAAACTTTTGGCAAAATATTCTTCAAAAAAAAGGGATTAAGCTTAGATACGCCTGATACGGTAAAGTTGATTTTTAACAAAAAAAAATATGAGGATATTATAGAAAAGTCGGTTTTGCGTAAAGGCGAAACCTACTGCGATGTTGTAAATGCTAATTATCACATTACTTTTACAAACAAACTCGACCAGAAAAATTTTTCAGATGATAGTTTGTGTAAAAAAATATGCACGATTATTAAAAAGTATAACTGCAATGTGTCATTTGCAATATTGAACAATAATCTATATGTTGTATTAAGTTCTGCAGAAACAGAATCGACTTATACTGAACACGGATGGTTTGATTTTAAAAACAATTTTAATGACGAGGATTTTATAAAAGACATTATTCAACAGTTTGAAACAGTTGTTATGTCATTAAAACTTTTGAATTCATAACGCAAAGAATTTTTAATCGCTAAGTCGTTTTTCAATCGTTTCAACACTGTGGACAAGAGAATTGCTGGTTTTTAATTCTTCTTTCATTTTGTCGTACGAATACAAAATAGTTGTATGCTTTTTGTCGAAAAAATCACCTATAGCAGGCAGACTTTGTTTTGTAAGTTCACGGCAAAGATAAATTGCGACCTGTCTTGCCTGTGCAATTTTTGCGCTGCGGCTTGACCCCTTTATGTCTTTGGCAGAAATATTATAATAGGATGCAACCTCATTTACTATTCCGTCAAAGGTATAGGTATTTTCTTTTTCTTCGTAGTTTATGATTTTTTTGACGTTTTCAATTGTTAATGGTGTTTCGTTAATACTTGCATAAGCCGTTACCCTGTTAAAAGCACCTTCAAGTTCTCTTATATTGCTAGCATATACTGTCGCAAGAAATTCTATAATATTGTTTGGTACCTCTATGTTAGAATCTTTTGCAAGATTAGACAAAATAGCCATTCTTGTTTCGATATCCGGCGGCTGTATATCTGCCATCAATCCCCATTCAAAACGGCTTACAAGCCTGTCTGACAGTGAGGGAATTTCTTTAGGTGTTCTGTCTGATGTCAGTACAATTTGTTTGCCTGCCCCGTGAAGTGTGTTAAAAGTATTAAAAACTTCTTCTTCAGTCCTTGTTTTACCGGCAATGAGCTGGATATCATCAATTAGCAGTACATCAACTTCTCTGTATTTTTTGCGGAATTTGTTCATGTTTTTAGTTTTTTCATCGCCTCTGGCAAGTGCGTTTACAACGTCATTGACAAATTCTTCCGCAGTAATAAAAAGTACTTTTAAGTCAGGACTGTTTTTTATTATGTAATGTCCTATTGCTTGCATTATGTGCGTTTTTCCAAGCCCAGGACCGCCGTATATATACAACGGGTTGTATTTTTCGCCGGGTTTTTGAGCAACTGTCTGGGCTGTTACGTATGCAAGTTTGTTGTTGGAGCCTACAACAAAGTTTTCAAACTTATATTTTAAATTTAAGTTCGATGACTGCATCTGTGTAAGACTGTCATATTTTGGTTTTTGAGGCTGTTCTGCTGTTTGGGTAGCGGCTGCACGTGCTTTGGATTTCTTTTCTATCTTTTTTTGAAGTTCTTCATCAAAAATAATTTTTATTTCGAGGTCTTTATTAAGAACCGTCTTTACTGCAGCGGCAATCTGGTTGTAATGATTGCCCCTTAAAAGGTTTACAGCAAATGCCTGACCGGTGTGTACGACAAAACAACTGTCATCATAATATTGCGGTTCCAGCGGCAAAATCCATGTAGCAAAAGTAGACTCGGAGATTTGTTTCTCCAGAATATCCAAAACCGCATTCCAAACTTCAATAATATTAACCTGACTCATATATTTAATTTTACATCAAAATAATATGAAGTTTCCAAATTTAATGACAAAGTCTTAAGTTTCTTAACGGTATTTCCCCAAAATCAGCATAATTTCTGCGGGTTTGTTTTATTTCTATTTCAATATTATCTAATTTTAAAAGAGAAATTTGATCTTTTATTTTCCTGTCTTTAACAAACCATCTTATTCTGCCTTTGCAGTATTTTGCATAATGGAAAGTAGATGACAGCACACAAACTTTAATTGCATCTATTACATTTAAACCTGAAATATCTATACTTAAAAACGGACAATCATTGTTTAAAATATAATCTTTTGCTTCATTAATAGCTTCAAATACATCGGTTTGATAATTACCAACTTTTAAAAAAGCTTCTTGTCCGTGTAAAAATTCAGTCATAAGTTTAAATTTTTCCGTATATTCTCTGTGTAAAAATAACGCTCACATATAAAATAACGGGTAAATTTTTAAAAAATTAAATAAGAAAATGAAAAACTACACCTTTTGTATGAGATGGCAATTTCTACTGAGTATTACATAAAAACAAAATAAAAAAGGCTCTGTTTTAAAGAGCCTTTTTTATTTTGTTTTAAATATTTAAATTATGACATAATATAGTTTATTAATGTTCTTACGCCTGCACCTGTTGCACCTTTGCAGAATTCATTCTGCGGTTTTTCAATATAAGCTGTGCCTGCAATATCTATGTGTGCCCAGTGGACTTTTTTGACAAAGTTCTGCAAAAACAGTCCGGCTATTTGTGTTCCGCCCATTCTTGAGCCGGTGTTTTTCATATCTGCAATATCGCTTTTTAAAGAATCTTTGTATTCTTCAAACATAGGCATTTGCCACATCTTTTCACCGCCGGCGTTTGCGCATTTTATCAGTTTGTCTATGGTCGGCTGGTGGTTGCCCATGATACCTGAGGCTGCACTGCCTAAAGCTACAACGCAGGCACCTGTAAGTGTTGCAAGGTCAACAACTTCATCAACATCAAGCTCACATGCATAACATAAAGCGTCTGCAAGGGTCAATCTGCCTTCTGCATCTGTGTTGTCAACTTCAATAGTCTTTCCGTTTTTGGCTGTTAAAATGTCCCCCGGTTTGTAAGCGGAAGCACCCGGCATGTTTTCACATGCTGCAATAATACCGTGGACTTCGCAGGAGGGTTTTAGGTCTTTCATAACGCTCATCACACCTAAAATTGCTGCTGCGCCTGACATGTCATCTTTCATATTCAGCATTGATGACGGCGGTTTTATATCCAGCCCCCCGGAGTCAAAACAAATGCCTTTGCCTATTATTGCAATTTTTCTTTGAATTAATTTTTGATTGCTGCCGTTATATTTGATATGTATAAATTTAGGCGGCTGGCTGCTGCCTTTTGCAACACCTAAAAATGCTCCCATACCCATTTTGGCAATTTCATCTCTGTCATAAACGGTAACTTCGACATCTTTTAAACTCTGGGCAATTTCAGCCAGTTTTGTCGGAGTTGTGTAGGCTGGCTGCTCGTTTGACAAATCTCTTGTAAAGTTAACCGCAGAAGAAATAATTTTGCCTTTTTTCATACCGGCTTTTGCTTTTTTGCAGTTTTCTTCATCCATATCAACAATTACAAACTCGTTAATTTTTTGAGTTTTTTTGTCTGTTTTGTATTTGTCAAAGGAATATGCACCCAGCAAAGTACCTTCCGTAATCATTCTGGCACTGAGTTCGGGGTCATAACCGCCGATGCCTGCACCGTGCAGAACAGAGATTATTCTTTTGGCATTAGTCATTTTCTTACATTTTTTAATAATTTTTGCCGAAAGTTCTCTCAATCTGTTAGGTGTAAAATCTTTTGCTTTGCCCATACCGACAAGAAGGATTTTTTCAGCACCGATTTTGCCGTATGTCTGCAAAGTGTACATTGAGCCGAATTTGCCGTCAAAACCCTCCTGACCGATTACAAATTTTGTGATTAAGCCGTTCAGGGCAATATCAACAGAACCTGTAGCACCCGATGGGATTTTTACACCTTCATAAAGGTTTAAAACAAGTACGTTTGCCGGCGTATCTTCTAAAAGTCCTTTTTCTACGTTTAATTCTATCTTTTCAGCCATTATAAACTCCTTTAAAAAGCTATCTTTGGGTCAATTATACGCCTAACGTGACTATTCTTCAAGCTCCAGCGACCAGCGTTCTAAAATATCGTCCCTTATTCCATCCAAAAAGCGTGAAGGTTTGGATAATACCATACCGGTTGAATAGTCGAACATATCAATCGGATATGTTATGTAAAGCCAGCTTTTTGCTCTTGTCGCTGCAACGTACATAAGGCGCAGTTCTTCGTCTAATTCTTCTTCTGAATTAAAAGAGTACACAGACGGAAAACGTCCGTCAACCGCACCTATAATAAATACAGCCTTCCATTCCAGACCTTTTGCGCTGTGAATTGTTGAAAGCGTTAAATATTCATCTTTTACGGCACCGTCTTCAACTTCTGATACCGAAGAATCAGGAGGCTCAAGTGCAAGGTCGCTTAAAAAATTTTCAAGACTTTTATATTGCTGTGACAAATACACAAAATGTTCTAAATCCTTTAACCTTTTTTTATAATCATCGTATTTGTCTGTTAAAATCGGCTCGTAATATGTAATGACATTTTCTACAATTGAGGCAGGGTTTAAAAGAAGTTTGCGCTGGTTTTCAATAGTATTAAACAGTTTTTTTATGCTATCAGAGCTTTTAGCCGGCAGCATAAGTTCGTCTGTCTGTACATCAGCCTTTGAAAGCATTGGCAAAAGCCGCACTGCCGTTTGATTTCCTACACCGTCTAAAAGCAGAAGTATTCTGTTCAAGCTGATTATGTCATTCGGGTTTAGGATAAATCTCAAATGAGCAATAACATCTTTTATGTGTGCAGTTTCTATGAATTTTAGACCGCCGAATTTTTTGTACGGAATCGCCCGTTTTGCAAGTTCAATTTCAAGATTATACGTCATTCTTGCGCTGCGGCAAAGTACTGCCATATCGTTTAAAGAAATATCTTCCTCTTGAAGTTCAATTACCCTCTGTGCGATAAATTCCGCTTCTGTTTGCATGTCATTTGTTGCAATAATTGCCGGTTTTTCGTTAAATACAATTTCCGAAAAAAGATTTTTTGTGTATTTTTCTTTTGCTTTTTTTATAATCTCGTTGGTTAAAGCAAGTATATTTTGAGAACTTCTGTAGTTTTGTTCAAGTTTGATAATTTTGGTACCAGGGAAAATTTGCGGAAAATCCAGAATATTTCTGAAATTTGCTCCTCGGAAGGAATAAATACTCTGCGAATCATCACCGACAGCCATCACATTGTTATGCTCGCTTGCAAGGAGTTTAATTATTTCTGCCTGCAGCGCATTAGTATCCTGATATTCGTCTATCATTATGTATTTATATTGATTTGAGAGCTTTTTTCTTATCTCATCATTGGACGTTAAAAGAGTTTTTAAATACAAAAGCAGGTCGTCATAATCCAGAAGGCTGTTTTGTCTTTTGTAGGCAATGTATTGTTTTGAAATTTCGTTAATCTTTTCAAGACAGTGCTCAAACTGGTTGTACTCGGTTTGTATAACAGATTGAGCCGACATATTTTTGTTTATTGCTTTGGAATAAATATCAAGAATGGTGTTTTTACGGGGAAAGCGTTTTTCATGTTTATCAACTACTTTACTTCTTATGTGGTTTACAACATCTTCCGCATCAGCACGGTCTATGATGGTGAAGTTGTTTTGAAGCTCAAGGCAGTTTGAATATTTGCGTAAAATATAGTTTGCAAAAGAATGGAAGGTTCCGCCCGCAACTTTCTCGCAGCGGGAATCAAGAATCATTACCGCACGGCTAAGCATTTCATCGGCTGCTTTTTTGGTAAATGTCAAAAGCAAAATATTGTCAGGTTTTATTCCGCTTTCTATTAATCTTGCCACACGGTAGGTCAGGGTTTTGGTTTTGCCCGATCCTGCACCTGCAATAACGAGTATTGAGCCGTCTTTGCTTTTAACAGCTTCGAGTTGTGCAGGATTAAGTTCTTTTTCATAATCTATTTTGTATTGCGATTGTATATTTTGTTTTTTTAAAACGTATTTTTTTACGGCAACCTGGTTAGTTTTTTCAGTTGTTAAATTTTCCATAAATACATTATACCCGTGAAGGCGTACAGATTGCAAACAGGCATGAATATTCAATAAAAAACGGTACACATTTTATGTACCGTTTTTATTTTTCATTATTTTTAATTAATTATGATGCAACATTTCCGCCGTCTTTTTTAGCGAAAAGATTGGTTACAAAATTCTTTGTGGCATTCCAGGCTTTTGAGGTATATGTATTAACAAACTCACCGGCTTTTGCAATGCCTAATTTTGTGTAATATAAACCTTTTTGCATAAAGTTTTCAGTACCGGCTAATTTTGCTGCAGGATCAAATGTATTAGGTAAATATTTTCTTCCCAAACCTACTGCTGCTGCGAGAACAACAACTGCTGCAAGAGTTTTTAAAAACCAGTGGCTTTTCTTTTTAGCTGGTTGACCTGCAGGAGCGTCTATAGGTGTGCTTGCTGCCGGTTGTGGCTGGCTGTTTACAGCATAAGTCGGTTTTCTTGAAATAGTTGCCGGATTCATAGGCGTAATTGTAGAAAAGCTATTTGACATGTTTACACTCCTTTTTTACACACTGTGTTTATACAAAACTGCAGAAAACAATTTATTGCTATAACAATCCATCATGCTTGAAATTATGAAACATTTTGTTACATTATAACATTTTTTACATGGTTTTGGAATATTTTTTTAAGAACTGTAATCTGTATTAATAGAGAGCAGAATAAGAGGAATTTTTATGATAAAGATTAATATCGGTGAAGACGTTCTTGATAATGCAAAGTTTGTTGCCTGTAAAGTCGAAGATGATTATTTAAGAAAAAGAGTTTATGCTCTTGGTATTGCAGCAAATGCCACAGCAAAATATCTGACGGAAAACGGTCTTAAGACACACTCCAGCCATAGCCTTTATAAATCAGCTGTATTTGCCAAAGAAATAGAAATTGCCGATATTTACGCTAACAACGCTCGCTTTGATGTAAGGGTTACTTTTAACGACAAAACTTTTACCGTGCCTAAGCTGCAGGTCAAATATGATATTAAGCCTCAGGCTTATATTGTGGTAAGATTCGACAATTCGCTGAAAGATTTTGAATTTTTAGGTTTTATACCGGAAAGCGAACTTGAATATGATAAAAACGGACAAGAATATTACACATATCCTCTGGATTTGCTTAAACCTTTTGAAGAATTTATTCCTTATGCAGAAGGGTTAAATATAACACCTAAAAAATATTCTGATGAAGAACACGATAATATTTTGTCTTTGTGTGTCAGCATTCTGGATGAACAGGCAGATGAAGCTGATAAAATATATTTTATTAAACATGTTGCAAATTGTACTCAATGCCGTGATACCTTCTGCGATATAAATGACTTTGATGATATTGTTTCTCAATTAAAGAATTACCACGAACTCTTAAATGACAGCACTTTAAGTGTTTTATCAGGGAACAGAGAGGAGGTGGATCAAGCAGCTATCGCTCATATGGCACTGGTTGAAAATGCGAGCGAGGATTTTATCAAAGAAATAGAAAAAACAGCGGAAGAAGCAGCCGCATCTGTAACGATGTCTGGTGCTTTAAGCGCAGCTGCTGCAGGACAAGCCGCAGATTCTATTCTTGCTGCACAAGCCGCTGAAGAACCTCTTGAACCAATGGTTTTAAATATGTATGATGCCCCTGAATCTTCTCAGGGAACAACGATAGCTGATAAAAATATACAAGATGAAACTTTAGATTCTTCGGAAAGTTTATTGCTGGAGGATACTGATTTAGAGGTTGAAACAAATAATACAAATTCTGCCAAGGCAGGTAATTCAACTTTGTTGTTAGCCAATGAAAATGCTGTTGTTCCGGAGCTTTCCGTTGATGAAAATATTATCGATACGGCAGCAAAAGAACAAGAAATGTCACAGGAGGTTTCAAACGCTGATATTTCAACGGATTCATTTTTAGTTGAAGACAACTTAACTGAAAATTCTTTTGATGAGTTAAACGCATCAATTGAAGAATTTGCAGGAGAGCCTTTAGAAGACATGCTGCAGTTGGAAAGTGATGATGAAGTGGCAGAAGACAAAGCGGAAGAAATTCAGAAATCAGAAGAAGAACCTTTGAATCTTCAGCTTTCTGACGATAGTGAAGAAGAAAATTTGGTTCCGCAAGTGCCTGTTGATGTTGAGGCTAAAGATAGTTTAAATGAACAAACTTCTATTGAAGGGATGTTTTCTGATGAGCTTTCTCTGGATTTAGATGAGCCGGAGCCGCTTGCTGTAAGCGATGATGATATGTTTGCGCAAGATGAAATATCTGCAGCGCAGGACGGACTCAATCTTGAGGAAAATACGCAAGCCGCTGATGACGACCTTCAATTAGATTCATTGTCAGATGATTCTGAAAATACTGTTTTAACGCAGGAAGACAGTGTTTCTTTAGACATAGAAACAGAACAATCTTTGGCATTAGATGATTTGGAAGATTTTTCAAAAATGGACGAACCTGAGATTCTTTCCGAAGAATTAGAAGAAGCGAAAGAATTGTCGGTAGACGAACACGCAGAAGAAAAAAATGTTGAGGAAACAGTTCAGAATATTGTTAACACTGCTGATTTAGATGAGTTGACGCTTGGAGAAGATGATGATTTATCTCAATTAAATGATTCTGATTCATTGGAGCTGGATAATCTTGCGGCTTTTGACGAAACTGAAGAACCAGCGGAAGAAAAAAGTGTTGAAGAAGCTGTACAAGATACTATTAATATTTCCGATTCAGATGAATTGCCGATTCCGGAAGATGATTTACCTCAATTAAATGATTCTGATTCATTGGAGCTGGATAATCTTGCGGCTTTTGATGAAACTGAAGAACCAGCTGAAGAAAAAAGTGCTGAAAAATCTGTACAGGATACTATTAATATTTCCGATTCAGATGAATTACCAATCCCGGAAGACGATTTACCTCAATTAAACGATTCTGATTCATTGGAGCTGGATAATCTTGCGGCTTTTGATGAAATTGAAGAATCAGCAGAAGAAAAAAGTGTTGAAGAATCCGCACAAGATACTATGAATATTTCCGATTTTGATGAATTGTCTATTTCCGAGGACGATTTTTCTGAATTAAACGGTTCCGATTCGCTTGAACTTGATGATCTGGAAACTATAGACGAGATTGAACCTCAGGAAGATAATTTTCAAGCAGGATTAAATATGGACAATACACCAGAGCAAAATAATGTTGATTCTGATTTTGGATTATCTGATGATGGATTAACGGATTTTAAAGAAGAAGATACTACCGAAGATGTTTGGGTTGCGTCTTCACAACCACAGGAGCCTGTTGAGTTGAAATATGATGATGAAGAACCCGAACAGATTTCTGTTCAGAATGAAAATCAAACAGGCTTTATCGAAGATGATGTCTTTGATATTAATAAACAAGAGCCGGTTATTGAGTCGTTTGATAACGATACAGAAGAACATGTTTCTGATTTTGATTTTCCTGATTATAACTATGAAAATATGCAAACAGACAATGCGGAATCTTCTGCACAACAGGATTTATCACAGGAACAGCCTGTGCAAACCGGGCAAAATATTAATGTTTCAGTACCGGCAGCATCCGAGGCAAAAATTCAGGGCGAAGATTCTGACGAAGAAGATTTGCAGGAGCTTTTAGATGATGATCTCCTTGCGTTGCTTTCTGATGAGGATTCCGAAGGTAAAGAAAATCAAGAGGATGAACAGTCTGCTGAACCATCTGCTTTTGTTGATACTGAAAATAGCGAAACACAAGACGGGATTGTGTTGCCAGAAGAAGATGCACTTTTAGGTCAGGAAACTGAACATACTTCTGAAATTGCAGAAAATGAAGAAATTGAAAATTTGTTTGATGAGCAGGAAGCCCCGCAGGAGGGTGAACAGGTTGAACTTGATCTTTCTCAGGAACCAATGAGCGCAGAGGCGGTAAAAAAGACTAAAAAATTGGCAATCGCCGGTGCTCTTATTGCCTTACTAGCAATAGGCGGCATTGCAGGCGGATATTATATTTATCAGAAAAATACAGCAGCTGTAAATAATGATTCTGCTGATGCAGCGCAGGATAATCAGGTTTTTGATTTCCAAAATTCCGCAGTACAGGGTGAAGAACAAGATACATCTTCCGGAGCTGTGTCGCAGGATATAAATAAATCAATGACAAACTCCTTCTCTGATAAACCTGCTGCTATTTCAATTACAAAATTGTCATGGCAGGTAAATGAAAAACTTGCAGTTGAACCTTCTGTTAAAGAATATTTACAAACTGCAGGTAAAAATATTCAATTAAATTTACAAAACGATTTAGCAAATGCTGCGGATGTTGCATTTAATAACAGCGTAAAAGTTTCGTTTGAAATTGCACCTGATAATACCTTGAAAGGCATACAGGTACTGGAATCAAGCGGGTCTGATAAAATAGATGCAATTATTACAAAAAGCATAAAAAATACTCTTAAATATGTTAGTGTTCCAAAATTGCAAAATTATAAATCGGATTATTTCTTAACGTTAATAATTAATTTCTAATTCTATGATATGATATAATCAAATAAGTTATTTTATATTTATAGAATTGGATTGCGAAATTGGATACTATAAACGAACAAAGAGAGCTTATAGAGAAGTTAGTTAAATCTAATAACAAATTCAAAGGTAACGAGGATTTAATCGAGGATTTTTGTTCCGAAACATACAAAAGATCCTACTCGTTGTTTGATAACGTAAAAATTAAAGAGATAGAAAGTTATATAGCTAAAGTAGCAAATACGGCTATTTTGACTGTATTAAAACAAAACGGCAGGGTAAGACGTCGTGACAACAAGTATGTAAGTACTCATGAAGTACTTGTGAATCCTGTGCCTGCAAAAGTTCAGGAGGAGCCTGAAGTTGTTGTAAAAACACCGGAGCCTGTCGTTACTTACGAACCTTTTGTTTACGATATTGCTGACCCGAGAGATTCTTTTGAAGAAAAAGTAGTCAGAAAAGATCTTCTGCAAAAAATTGTGGATATTGTTTTGATTGCACAAAAGGAAAATCCTTCAAAAGAATTTTTGAAAATCTTTTACCTTCGATACATCAAAGAGTTTAAGCAAAAAGAAATTGCCAGAGAGGTTAATATCTCTCAGAGCGAAGTCAGCAAAAGATTGATAGAAATATTAAAAATAGTAAAATCTCATTTTTAGTACAACCCGTTGCGGGTATGTGTATTTAATCAATCTTTATAATATAATAAGCTTAAACAATAAGCGGTTTTTGTAATGCTCTGTCTAAAATGTAAAAAAATTATACCTGATAATCAGCTGAGATGCAGCTATTGCCACACTAAAGTTCAATCTGTTTGCCCCGTTTGCGGACAGATAAATCCTATAACGACTGAATACTGCAAAAGATGCGGATTACAGCTTTTAAAACATTGCAAAAATTGTAACAGTATAAACCTTCCAGATGCAAAAAAATGCAGAAAATGTGCTCAGCCGTTTGTAAAAGACAAAGCCGAGATATCTATAACAGACCTTTCAATAATGAAGAAAAATCCGCATGCTCCTGCTTATGTTGATATGCCTAAAGCTAAAATTTATACAGGAATCTCTAAAGAACTGCTTGCAATTCCGGATAATGATGACAAAATTTCTGCAGGTTTAAAAAAGGAGAAACTGGCAGCTAAAAATAAACCTATTATCAACACAAATATTGTAGTGCCGGAAGAAAAGATTGTTAAAAATATTGAGAATTTTACACAAAAATCTCCTATTGATAAGGTTCAGCCCTCTAAAAAAAATAGGAATAATAAAAAAAATAAATCCGAAGATGTCTTAAAACCGGAATTTCCCTCGGATTCCATGTCCCCGCAAATTTTACCTGAAGAAGATGAAATTCAGACGTACGAACCGGTTGAGTATGATCAGATAAAAGCTAAAAATCATATTTTAAATACTATTGTTAAACATCCCGAAAAATTAATTATAGGTCTGAGTGCACCGGAAGGGTACGGAAAGTCTACTGTTTTAAGATATCTTTTTAACGATTTGTTAAAACAAAATTACCTCTGGCTGTGGGGTGAATGCAGTGCCAACTCGCAAATCAGCCCGTTTGGAATTTTTCAGGAAATTGTGCTGACATTTTTTAATATGCCGAATTTTTCAAACATGTCAGGTGATTTTATTCGTCAGGCAAAACACATGCTTACCAACAGTCTGCCATTTTTTACACCTGAAGAAATATCAAACTTTTTTAACTTTTTGTATCCGAGCATGACCGCTCCCTTTGAGGATATTTTAAAGAACAAAGAGGCTACTTTTGCACTGCTGGAAAAATTTATCTGTGAACTGTCAAAAAAATCAAAATTAATATTGATTATTGATGATTTTGATATGATTGACGGGGCTTCTTATGAATTTTTGTCGTATTTCGTTGACAAAGGGCACCTCGGAGATAATATAAAACTTATTATTTCATACAAAGACAGCCGTATTACCCAGGGGTATTTTTATTCCGAAAAATTGTCACAAAATCAGTACGAAGATGTTAAATTGTCCAAACTTTCGCCACGTGATACGGATAATCTTATTAAAATATTTTTAAACGGGTCAAACCCGTTACCAAAACAATTTTTTGAAAAAATTTATAATCTTTCACACGGTAACAGTGCCTATATTGAACAGATGACGGTTTTATTGAACGAAAACAAAGCGTTTTATAAAGAAAGCGGAAAAATCAGATATAATCGAAATCCGATTGCTCTCAACCCGCCTAAAAATCTATATGAAATTCTTGTATTGCGTTTAAACCATTTGCAAAGAAAATATCCTCTTGCTTTTAAAACACTTTGTACAGCAGCAATTATGGGTAATAAATTTAATGTGAAATTGCTGGGCATTATTATGAAAATTGATGCGGCTCAATTTCAAAATATAATTAATATGCTGAGCACATTTGCTTATATTGCGCAGTTTAATAATAATATTTATGAATTTAAAAATACTCTGCTATGGCGTTTTGTGTATGAAAAAGCAAAACAGAGCAAAGATTTTGTTCTGTTGAACGAAAAGATTTTTGATATTATAAATTCTTTTACACTTTCCAGCAATGCGCTTAAAGCTCTTATTGCTCAGAGTTTAAATCAGAAACTCCTTGCCTTAAGTATTTGGACAGACAATATAAAACTATGTGCATATTTGGGTGATGAGCATTTGTGGACACTTTCTCAAAAACAATGTTTAAAAATCGCACAGGAGGAAAAACCAGAAAATGAAGCTCTGATTATAAATAATATTCAGGAGCGCATGGGTAAACTAATTTATCAAAACAGACCTTCAGAGGCAATTGCATATTTGTCTGCTGCAATTAACAATGCAATGAAAGTGGATAACAAGCCTAAAATTATTGAATTAGCAGGTTATTTAAGCAAAAGCTGTTCTTTAACAGGTAATTATTACGGAGTTATAGAATCTGTTGATACAGCATTAAAATTAATTGAAAATCCTGATAAAAAACTGGAATGCGCTTTAATTAAACAGAAAAAATTGAATGCAATGTTTTGTCTGGGTAATGCGGAAGAAATTTATAATACTGCAAGCAATGATATTATACCGGTGGTTGAAAAGGCACTGTCGCATGAGATACCGACAAACGGAATTCCTATGGATGTTATTTATGAAGCATGGCTTGAAGGCAATTTGACTGTGGCTATGGCTTTAATATCTCAGGGGAACAACAAAAGTTTTGAAGTATTAAAACTTATAAACGAAATTATTGAGAAAAATCATGTAGAAAATAAAAATTATCTGCAAAGAGTTAAGCTGGCTAAAGCACTGGCTTATTCAATGCAGGGCAGTTTGAAAAAATCAGATGATATTTTGATTTCATTAACACAGGAAACCGCTAAAGAAGTTGTTGAACCTGAAGTAGTTTCTATGTGGAATTTTATTAACATATTAAATAAATTACACAGACATGACTGGCAAAATATTAAAGCGGATTTGTTCTCGGTTGTTACCTTTGCAAACAACTATAATGATGTGCTCGTGAAAAATCTGCTTAAGGTCTTTTTAGGCAAAATTTTGCAGGAAGAAGGCAACCTGTCTAAAGCCTTAAATATATTTAATGAACAAATCACTGTGTTTGCAAAAGAAAAAATCGCTGCCGGTGCGTTTTTGTGCTGGTATTATATAGCCAAACTCACACTGGTAACTGACGGAAGCGAAAAATCTTTGCATATCGCACAAAAGGCGTTAGAAGTTGCTAAAAGTCCCAAAATTTCAAATTATTATTTTATGGTTTTGTTTAAAAAACTTATTGCTGAAATTTATATCATTAAAGGTGATATGGAATCGGCAAAAATGTATATAGAAAAAGCATTAAGAATTACTAAAAAATATAATATGAAACTTTTAAAGGTTTCGGTTTATCAGCTTTATGCCAAGTATCTTGAAGAAATGGTTTCTAAAAAACGAAAAAATGCTGTTACTTATGCACAAAATGCGGTAACAGTGTACAAAAAAGCACTATCGCTTGCCGAAACACTTGAAATAGAAGCTGTAATTGATGATGTTCAAAAGAACTTTAATTCCTTTAAAACTTTTTGTCAGTTAAATAAAATTAAAATTTAATTTGTTAATTTAGGAAAAAGAACAATAGAACCGTCGTTTTCTCTCCATTGTATATAGCCTATTTTTAGCTGACCGCCCATATCTAGTATTGTTGCCAGTGCCCAGTTTCCGCTGATTTTATTTAATTTTATTGAGCGTATGTATGTAAAACCGCCCAGCTTTTGCGAAAGTTCATCTGCTCCGCTGTAATATCCTCTTTTGCGGTAATCAATATTTTTCATATAATACAGACCGTACTTACGTCCGTAATACGCATAGAAATCTTTTAAACTCCAAAAATCATCTTCTTTTTCTGCTTTTATCCAGCCTGTTTTGTTGCCGTCTTTGTCGTAAATTATTTTGTACCAGTTCTCCTGCATATCAACAACCATACAAAATGCAAGATTTTTAGCTTCTACCTGTGCCGCAAATAGTGCGGAAGGCTCAATTTCTTTTTTATTTAATTTTACGGAAGTTGTTGTCCAACTTATATTTTCAATGTTTTGAGAATCTTCACGGGGGTAAAGATAAAGTTTGAATTTTTGTGGAACCTGTAAAAAGCCGATAGTTTCATTGCTTATTGCACCCGTATAATACGGCATAACATCTGCCATTGCAGGTAAAGTAACGCAGCTGAAAATGTTTAAAAATAAAATTAATAATACCGTAATAAGAAATCCGAATCTTTTCATAATAAAGATTTATCACAAATTAATATTTTTATCAAAATTGTTATGGTGTAAGAATAAATCGTTAAACATATTTTTGTTTTTATTATGTATTGATTAATAATTTTAAAGTGTTTTAATATTAATGCAAATGATTTGCATTTGCATTAATGTTTTTAGTTAAAAGGATATGTAAAATGCCTGTATTACCTGTTTCAAGCTTGAAAAACGGTGCAAAAGTTTTTGGAAAATATCTTGATCAGCCTGCACTCGTAGAAAAATTATATGATGCAATGCCTGCAGTTTTGACCGGTACAGCAGCAGGTTACGGTATATATGATACTTATAAGACTTCTGATGAACAGCGGAAAAAACGAGCAATAAAAAATGCTTCGGTTTTAGGTTTTACGGTTGCATCTGCTTTGCTTGCAACAAGAGGGCTTAAAATAAAAGGCAAAGAAATTTTTGAAGGTATCATAGAACTTCCGGAATCGGATAAAGAAGGGCTTGCCGAGGTTTTAACAAAACCTTTAAGCGCAAAAGTAAAACAATTGGTGGAAAAAGTTAATGATGAAAAGATTCTTAAATTCGGTGAAGTAAAAGAATTAATGAAAGAATTTAAAGAAAAATTCAAAGACGAAAAACTTATCTCAAAAGTAATTCCTGATGCCGAAAGCGAAGCACCTTTTGCTGACCTGTTAAAATTATCATGGCTCGGGTTAATACCTGTTCTCGGCGGTATAGCAGGCGGCGTTGTCGGTGATAAACTGACAAAAGACGATTGGAAAAAACAGTTCCCAGATAAAGTAAAAGAGGGTACTTATCAATATTTAAATAATATAGCACTTTGCAATGTAGGTGCCGGGTTAGGCGCATTAACAATGAATGCATTTAATGTTAAGTCTAAGACAGCAAGGTTTGTTGCAATGTTAACGGGCGTGTTAGGTGTCGGGCTTGTTGCAGGCAATGCTATTGCAAACTTTATCGGTAAAAATTATATTAATCCTCTGTTTGATAAAGACAAAAAACATGAACACAAACCTTTTAAAGAAATGATTAAAAATCTTAATTCCGAAAGACATCCAGAAGCTCTTGATGTCAGCTTGCATCTTGATGATGTGGCATCTGTCGGATTTGTTTCGGGGTTAAAATGGATTGGACCTGTATTGCCTATGTTATATTCCGTATCCGCATATCGTGCCGGCATCGGGTATCGTAACGGACATAATCAACAGGAAAATCAAAATAATGCACCGAATGCTAAAACTGTTGTATAGTACAGGTTTATAAAAGTATTAAGTTTTTTAAACAAAAGTATAAATTTTGGGGTTTTACTATAAAGTTTTTTGACTGTCATGCCGATAATAAATATACGGAAGTTAATAGGATTCAGCCATGACAAAAGAGAACTTTAACAAATCAGATGAAAACGGAGTGTCAGTTTTTTCAAGAAGTGCAGAGCTGCTCGAGGATGATCCTCTGGAGGAAATTTTTGCACTTAATTTAGGCGATTTTTTGACCGAACATTTGATATCTGATGAACTTGCTCAAAAAATTAAACAACACGATACTAAGGATAAATCAGAGAGTTTAAAAAAGCAGTTAAAAGAATTAATTTCTATTTATTCTATAAATAATACTCTGAGTGTACTCGGTTTTACCAATAAAGAGGATTATGTAATTTATAACTCTATAGCGAAAACCGTTGTACAGATGATTGATGCTCAGGCGTGTCATATTTTTCTAGCGGATGAATATGCCGCAGGCATGGAACATGATTCGAGCGGAATAGTTCTTGTCGGTTCTTCCGTAAGTCCTGATGAGGTTATTGATTGTAATGACCCAACGTTAATACGTATTCCAATGCGTTACGGTACGGAAACCACCGGTGAAATTATGCTTTTACCCCGTGAAGGTAAAACTATTTCAGAAGAATTTATAAAACTTATAAAAGTTACATCACGGCTTTTTGCAATATCTATGATTTTGCAAAAACTCACTGATGAAACTTCTAAAGTTATGGAAGACCCTGACGTAACAAGCTCTGAACTGCAGCATTACCGTGCGGAATTAACGGCAGTAATAGGTGACCTCGGGGCAGAACAGCAGAATTTTGTTGAAATGCTTGCCAAAGCCGTTGATGCTAAGAGTGAATATCACAACAATCATTCGCAGCATGTTGCCGAAATGGCAAAAATGTTGTGTGAATATCTCGGCTTGAATGAAAAAACCAAAGATTTGATTTATTACGCAGGACTTTTGCAAAATATCGGCAAAATCACACTGCCGGAAGAATTATTTACTAAAAAAGGAAAACTTTCAAAAGAAGATTGGGAAGCTTTACAAAATCACCCTAATGTTGGCGTCAGCCTGCTTATGAGTATTAATTTCCTGTCAGAAGTTATTCCATACATTCATTACCACAAAGAACGCTGGGACGGTAAAGGAGAACCTGAAGGTTTAAGCGGTAACAGCATTCCTCTCGGGTCAAGAATTATTGCTCTTGCGGATGCTTATTGCGCTTTAAGAGAAGAAAGACCGTACAGAGCTGCTAAAAGCGAAGAAGAAGCTTTAAATATTATTAAAGAAGAATCCGAAAGCAAATGGGATCCGACGCTTGTTAATGCTCTGGAATGCCTGTTATCCAAATAGTTTCAGCTATTAAGAGAAGAAAATACTAAAATTTAATTATGCTAAAAAAAATATTTGCCATATTACTTGTTCTAATACTTTTTGCTCCGGTAAGTTCGTTTGCCGCATCTAAAAAAAAGGTCGGGTATGTAAACCTTACCTACGAAACGGACGACAATTTTGTCATTAAGTCAAAACTTTATTATCCTAAACAAAAGGCAAAAGTTTATCCGGTTGTTGTGTTTTTGCATTCAATCGGTTACTCCGGTGAATACTGGAATACTCTTGTAAAAGATTTTGTTGATGCGGGTTGTGCTGCTCTGGTAATCGATTTGAGAGGGCACGGGCAAAGTGTTTATGATTCGGATTTCAGGATACGTTCGTGGAGATATTATTCAGATAAACAATTTGCTGTTTATCCGAAAGATGTGACGGATATTTTAAAATATCTTGCAAGCAATTATAAAGATATTTCAACAACTAAATATGCAGTTGTTGGTGCTGATATAGGAGCCAATACGGCTGTACTTGTCAGTGAAAAAATGGTTAACAAGCCAAAAGCACTTGTGCTTATGTCGCCTACAAGCAATTTTAAGGGGCTTTATATCCCAATATCAATGACAAATTTAGGCAATATACCGATAATGTCCATAGCCAGCAACAGGGATAACTATTCTAAAAAAGAAGCTAATGAATTGAAAAAATTTGCTCAGTCGGAATATAACCTGAAAATTTATCCGCAGGGCGGAATGGGGATGCTTATGCTTAAAGCCAATCCTTCTATGAGCAAAGATATTGTTAACTGGGTTATGCCAAAATTAAAATAACAAGCAATGGCAATTTTATTTTTTTACGGGTTTTAGCCGGTATATGAAAATAAACATTAATAACAGAGATTATAATACACAAAAATACAGCAACCGAATGTCTTTTAAAGGTTATGACGCCAGACCTTTAAAAGCTGTTGTAATGACTGTTAATGATGAACCAAAATCTTTTGAAATAATCAAGCAAATGTCTGACATAGGCAAAAAAGAAGGTTTTACTCTTTATTTTACAAACCAGACAAATAAATTGTATGCCAACCTTGATAGCATAAAAAAATTTTTTAAAATTTGCACCTCTGATTTTTCAAAATGGGCGCAGGATACGGCTATATTAACCCCGGAAAACAGAGTTTTGCAGAGCTGGAACAGACTGGAGTCAGACTTTGTTAAAAGAATCGCAAGCCTTACTAAAGCAAAATTCACTGATTGCGATAATTTTATTGAAGGCGGCAATTTGTTTTTTGTCAAAAACGGAAGTAAAAATGAATTGTTTGTGGGTACAAAGGAACTTGGAAACAAAACTCTTGAAAGTTTAGAAAAATTGTATGGAGTGTCTAAGGTAATTCCTATACCTCAGGCTGATTTTCATCTGGATATGTTTATCAGACCTCTTGATAATAAAAGGGTGCTTGTTGCTGATGATAGGTTAACAATAAATGCAATTAAAAAAGCTATAGAACGTTCCGGCAAATTAAAGCTTTCTAACGCTTTTACAAAAGCTGAAAAAGACGAGATTGATGAAGTAAAAAAAGGTTTGAAAACTCTGTTAAAAAATTTTGAAAAAGATGTAAAACACGGTAAAAATCCAAAAGCCGATGAAATTGCAAAAGTTTTGCAAGATAACGGTTATATACCGATTATGGTACCGGGACGTATATATTACGTTATACCTGATAAATATTCGGATGATTTGGTTCATTTTCTTAATTATATGAATGCAGTTGTTCACAAAAAAAATGACGGTTCTCTTGTTTTTATAACAAATAAATCAGGGCTTAATGACATTTACGGGCTTTCAAAAGAAATTTCCGAAAAAATAGATTTTGATTTTGAAAAAATGTTTATAAAAAGTGTTGAACCTTATATAAAAAAAGAAAATATCTATTTTGTGGAAGGAACCGATAATAAAATTGCAACTCTGCTGGAAACAGAAGGCGGAGGCATACATTGTCTTTGTAATGAAATTCCTGCGCAAATCGGTTAACAACATGACTTTATAAAAAAAATCATTAATTTAGAGGAGTGGATTTTATCCTCTAAATGTATGAAAATTATGTGAAATCATACATCAGAAGTTAACTTCTACCGTAAATGATAGTATAATCTAAAATGAGGCAGGAAAAAACTATAGATGGATTTTCAGAAAATACTCGCAAATAAGCCATTACTGTATGGGATAATAGGAGGACTCGTAGTCGTTCTTGCACTGTTTATAACAGTGGGTATTGTTGTGTCTTCAAATAATTCCGGAGCCCCTAAAGCAGTAAAAGAAAAAGTTATTGACCAGCCTCTTGACCTTTTAACTACCGACAACCTCGGTAAAGCCATAGAAATTCAGGCATTGCTCGCCAGAGAAGGTATTACTGCCGACAGACGTATGGATGGTCAAAAATCCGTATTGTATTTGAAAAAATATACAATGACTCAAAGGGACAGAGCTCTTTTAGCAATTGTAAAAAGCGGTCTTGTTGACCAGAATATAGGTCTTGAGATATTTGATAAAGGGGATTTTACCTCTACTAAAGAAGATAAAAGAATCCGTCTTACCCGTGCAATCAACGGTGAACTGTCCAGGTTAATAAGAAAAATCCCGCCTATAGAAAATGCCTCGGTATTTGTTTCTATTCCTGAACAGGTAATGTTTGAGCAGGATCAAAAACCAATTACCGCAACTGTTCAAATAGTTATGCCAAGCGGTGAAAAACTTGACAATATGAAGGTCAAAGCAATAAGAAACCTCTTGCTTGGTTCCGTTAACGGATTGGAAGCGGAAAATATTTCAATTACCGATACAAACGGTAATGTTTATGATTCTATAGCGTCTGCTGATGATGATATGCTTGCAAAATTAGAGGAAAATGACCAGTACATGCAGGCTAAAGTCAAAACTCAGCTTGATAAATTGATAGGCAAAGGCAATTATGCTGTTACTGTCAGTACATATTTAAGACAATCGCCTATGCAAAAGGATGCTATAGATTTTGACCCGACAAAGAAAACTTCTCTGACTGAGCAAACTTTCTCTGAAGGTTTAGGCGACCAGACAAGAGATACAAATAAAGGTATCAGTGCGGTCAGCGTTTACCTGCCTAACGGACTGCCCGCCAATAATGCTGATTCAGCACAAAACAGAAGCTACTCAAGAACTGCAAGAGAGTCACAGTACGGTGTACCTAAAATTCAAACAAGCGAACTTGTTAAACCCGGTACAATTGAAGATATTTCTATTGCTGTAACTCTTGAAGAAAGTGCTATTCCTGCCAATATGACGCTTGAGGAGTTAAAAGTCTTGATTGCCAAAGCAGCTTCTCCAAAAGCAAGACCTGAAAATGTTGAAATTGCGTTTTCTGATTCCGTAGACCCGTTCCTTGCAGGTGATAAACCGGAATCATTGCCAAAACCTGATTCTACAGGTAACCCGTGGTGGATTGCAATTGCTTTAATATTAATAGGTCTTGGTGTAGGGCTTAAATTCTTATCTGATAGGGTTAAGGCTGCACAGCAAAAACAGAAAGAAGAAATTGAAATGCTTAGAGAAAAAACACAAGATCAGGAAAAACAAATTAGAGATGTAAATCTCAAAGCAGCTGAGCTTATTGAAAGACAAACTCAGCTGGCACAGGGTATGCTTGAACAAAAACAGGCAAGACAAATAATACCCGAACTCAATTCTACTCTTGCGGATATAGCTGCAGAACTCGAAGGACTTGAAAATGATGATGTGGCTGATCACGTAAAAAGCTGGATTGAGAAGGCGTAAGCCGGTGTGAAGCCCGAAAGGACTTGACGCAGGTCAAGTCAGAGAGGGCAAAACATAACGATGGCGACGTAGGACTGCAGGACGAAAGTCCGAAGCCCACAGGAGCAAAAAAGGCGTAAGCCGGTGTGAAGCCTTTAGGGCTTTCTGAATTGAAAGACCGGAAAAACGAATAAATTGTAAAAGCAAAATAATATATGGATATTATCAGCTTAAAACAAACAGGGGGAGAACAAATTGCCAATAGAAGGTTTTGATTATAAAGAATTTGCAAAAGCAATTTCGGCAGAAGTCGGTCCTGCATTGCCTTCTGATATTGCCGATGCAGACCGGCAATATATTATTAATATTGTTCATAATTTTTGTTATATGGCAGGCGAAGCTCTTGCAAATGATACAACCATAAAGCTTAATGCTCATCAGGCGTCTATCATAACCCAGTTTATCGGAGAATGGTCGTTTCACAAATCTATTGATATTATAAGAAGTCATATTGACCCGCAGTTTAGAGATGGTATTTTGCAAAAAATAGCATTTACCATATTTGAAATAGCCAAAACAGCAACCATAAAAAATATGCCCCAGCCTGATATGATTGCTGTTGTGGAATTTCAGGTAAAAAAAGCTTATAACGAAGCTTTAGAGGAACTCAAAAACAGAGGAGCTTTGACCGAGGCTCAGGTTAAAGAAGCTTTAAGTCATTCTAATATTGATGAAATGGCACAACAGGCAGCCCAGCAGGAAGCACAACAGCAGGCTCAGACGCAGACGCAACAACAACAGGCACAACCTGCGGCAGGAAATGCTCAACCTGCAGCAAACAGTTATGCAGATCAGTTAAGTGATACTAAAATTCTAAAACTTGCAACTTTTGCGATTGTTTTAAGGCATCTTCCGCCTGAAAAAAGACAGAGCCTGATTGAAAGATTTGACGAAAATGATGCGGCAATTCTTATTGACTATGCCTCAATGGAAGACTTGGAAAACAGATTGGATCCTATGATTGTGGCAAAAGGCTTAAAAGAAATAAAAAATTCTCTGCCAAAATCCAAAAAGGTTAATCCGGTAAGAATTAATCAAAAATTATATAATATTGTAAAAAATTCGGATATTTCCAAAATTTCTAATATTATGGGTAAAGAACGCAAAGCAGTCCGTGATTATATTGCTAACGTTTCTTCCGGTAACAGAAATTCGCCCATAACACCTCGTATTGCAGAAATTATATGCAATCACCTTGAAGAAAAACTAACACGGCGTTAATAACACCTGCAGGACAAATTAACGGATGATAATAAAAAAACATAATCAGAAAAAAATAATAAAACCTAAACCTGAAAAAATTCAGGTCCCTGCCCAAAATGTTGAGCAGGAAATTGTTGAACAACCGCAAATTGTTGAAGAAATGCCCGTACAACAACAGGAACCGCAAGAGGAAGCAAAAGAAGATAAAACAGATATTTTTGCAGGTTTTAACTTTGATGAAATTGAATTCAATCAGCGTGCAGAAAGACGCCGTGGCGACAGAAGACGGGGGTACAGACGTATTGATGACAGAAATTTAATTTCCCGTGCGCAGCAGGAAGCTATTGCAATAAAGGAACAGGCAAGTAAAGAAGGTTATGAAAAAGGGCTTGTAGAGGCTCATGATTCCGTAAAAACGTTAAAACGTGCAATTGAAGAATTTTTTACATACAAAGATGTTGTTTATAAAAAAGTTTCAGAGGATATTTTGGATATATCTCTAAAAGTTGCCGAAAAAATTATCAAAAAAGAAGTTGCAAGTGACAGAACAATACTTGACGCAATTGTTAACGATGCATTGAAAAGTCTTGCTAAAGACGAAAATAAAATTATACTTAAAGTAAATCCGACTGATGTTGAATACACAAAAGATATAGTGCCTAATCTGTTGTCCTCAGGACAATTTGAGGCGAAAATTTATGTATCCGGCGATAAAGATGTAGAAGAAGGCTCTGCTATTATCGAAACATCAAACGGAATTATTGATGCAAATATAAAAACACAGCTTGAATTAATCAAGGAGGCATTTAAACAAATCTAATGGCAGGTGCACAGGGCTCAAAT
>CALUSA010000004.1 GCA_944323275.1 Candidatus Gastranaerophilales bacterium | reverse complement strand
CGGTTGGCGCAGTTGGTAGCGCATCACATTGACATTGTGGGGGTCGCTGGTTCGAGTCCAGTATCGCCCACCATTTAAAAGGCACTTCTGAGTGCCTTTTTTAATGGACTCTCACGATTCGGATTTTCTGCCGGAAAATCCTCACTGGTTCTACTCTTTCGAGTATCCTGAGTCGTACAGCTCGTGCTGCTCGACTACGACTCAAGCGAGTCCAGTATCGCCCACCATTTTAAAACTCTCTTTTGAGAGTTTTTTTACTGTCCTACGCAGCTCTAGTTTTCGCTCTGCTCAAAAAGACCTGCGGTCTACGTGTCCGATTTGCTTTGCAAATCGGCAGTATCCTCATCTGTACGGTTCACAAGTTCACCTACAGATGAAGACAGTATCGCCCACCATTTAATAAAACTCTTGCAAAAGTCTTTTTGTTTGGCACTCACGATGAAGAATAATTACTAAAGGCTTTGTTTAATTGTTAAGAAATAAATTAGTTAAATAAAACTTTTATACAGTTTCAAAAACTTATTTGATATTATTTTATTTATATAACTGTTTGACATTCTAAAATATAAATATCAAAACTAATAAAATAGACTTATGGGCAAAATAAATATAATACAACAGAAAATTAAAGAATTGAGTGGCGGCAACTTCCAAAAACTTTGTGACAGGTATTTATACAAAAAGTATAATTTTTCTAATATATGTTCGTTAGGCTCGGAAGATGGTACAAATAAACCTACAAAGGGGATTCCTGATTCTTATATTTATTTTTATATTGAAAGTTTTCCCTGTTTTTTCACTGTTAATTCCGTGTAATTAAAATATTATTAATAAGGCTTTTCTAATATTCTTTTTGCTTCTTCTTCATAGCTTTCAGCCAGTTCTTTTAAAATACCGGACAGCCTAACATAACCTTCACTTTCTGCACTTTGAGCTTGCTTTGTATATTTTTCAGCAAGTTCTTTTTCTTGTTTCGCCGTTTTGTCAAAAAAATGCACACCTCTCGAATTAATGCATTCTGACCGATAAGCCCTTCTTAAAAGCTCATTTTCCTTTTTATTTAGTATATTAGCAACTTCTTTATTTATAAATAATCCTGATTTATCTTTCGGTGTGTAAAACAAAACACTGCCAATAGTTAATAAACATACATCCAGATGACCAGATTCTGTACAAATTTTAACAGCTTTTTGGTACCAGTTTTCAAAAGCTTGTTCATCAAATTCACCATTAGTATTGGATCCGGGGGGAATTTTCCATTGGCGTAAAATTTCCCAAGCAAGTTTTGCCATTGATTCATCTTGTTTAGACAATGTTTTTTTTCGTTTATCTTCTTTGTCTGATTTATAAGCTAGCTGTATGCATTCACAGAAAAATTCAGCATCATCGCATAACTTTCTGTTAACAGTAACAGGTTTAACCCCATTTTCATTATTTAATAGGCGAAAATATTTTATTTCAATTGAAAGTAAATCATCCTCTAATACAGAATTATCAGATTGTAATTGTTTTATCAGCCTTGTTATATAATAGCAATCACTGGAACTTTGCTCTTTTTTGCTTTCTAAATACATATTCAAAGCACAAATGATTTTATCTGGTTCAACATTTTTTTTCATATACAATGCCGAACTTATTGCATTAATTAAATCTATTGGTCTTTTATATTTAATCATTTTATCTATAATCGTATCAATATTTCGATGCCCGAATGTATGAATCACAACAGTTTTCCAGTACAAATTTTCTACAGGTTTTGATATAGAAGAAACTCTTTCCCAAATCTCTATGTCAAACGGCAAATAAGTATAAAATGTTGAAATTTCTTTATTTGACCAGTCGGTAAACGATATATTATCTACCCATTGCCAACCGGATACAGAGAATTTTCCTGATACATATGATGATGTAAATTGTCTTATCTTAAAAGTTTTGTCATTTAAAAATTTGGGTATAATATATTTGTCATAAGAGGGATCTTCTATTTTTCCTAAAACACCACCAAGTATATAGCTGTCTTGTACTTTGTTTAGTAGTTTATTAATTGCAGTTTCAAAATCATATTCTGTCAGTATATTTTTTAAAGCTTCCAGTCTTACTGCTTCTACTTTTTTTTCTGTTGCCTTATAGTCAAATAATTTGTTTTCGATATACGGCTCTTCAAATTCCTCAAAGACAGAACGTTCAAAAAGTCGAGAATATTTATCTATCAGATTTTCAGGTGCAAGTTTGTTTGCAATCTCTTCCAGTCTACCTAACTTTTCACCTTTCATTGCCCAATCTGAATTGCAAAAATGTTTATGTCTGGAAATTAAACTTTTCAAATCTTCCCATAACAAGGTGCGTTTGTTTTCTTCTATAGTCAGAACAAATTTTGAATCAAGAATATCCAAATACTTGTTTAAACTATCCAAAGGTAAATTATTTATATATTTTAAAAGTTCTTTGATTTTATTTATATCACCATTAGCTTTATCAACAAGAAGATTAGAGTAGACCAAAACCTGCTGAACATAATCTTTTTGCAAAACTTTGACTTTCCACTCTTGTGGAACATAGTTTCTATATACAGGTTTTGCGGTGCCACAAGTTGTTTGATGCTGCATAGGAAGCAATGCAATTAATAAATGCCAAGCTATATCAGGAAATTCTATATTAAGAGCTTTAATTGCCGTTATTCTTTGTTGTACTGTTGCTGTTGTTTGCGGATGCCAGGGTAAAAAGATATCACTAAGACTATTCGCCGGACGATTTCCCCAATTCCCGCCGGGATCAATACTTGCTAATTCTCCAAGAATAAGAGTAATGCGAGGTAAAAATTCAGAACTCCAGGCAAGCCTTTCAAGCCCCCATAAAATACCTGTAATATAACAACATCCCCCCAAAATCCCGGTGCCTTCCTGTTTAAATAATTCACAAAAAACATTGTTTTTCTTGCTTAATTCATATTCTATATTTTCAAGCATTTTTTTAGGTGAGGCTTCAAACAACAATGGTAACTGCTGGTTTAAGCCTGCCCAAATTTGCCAGTCCGCATCTTTAAAAACATCCTCTAACAATGAATAAATTGTATTTTCAGGTTTATATTTAGAACAATAAGTAATATCTTCTGCGTGACTTCCTATTATTGCTAATCCCTCAACAATTCCTGCTCTTATATTGGAAGAATACTCCATAACTTTTCCATATATTTGGGCGGCATATCGTTGATCAGACTCCAGTTCAAACTGAGGATCTTTCTCTTTTAAAACAATAGCGGCCATAGACTTTAATGTATCAAGATCTTCATCAAATATCATATTTTTTACTTGATAAAAAAACTGTAATCTGTCTTTTATACTCCAAATACCATTTTTCAGCTGCAAAGGTGAATTTGGGAATTGGATGATTTCCCTCATTTTGGGAATCCAAGCCGAATAATCTTTTTTCACAATTAAAGAAATCGCTTGTTTATCTGCGCCTTTATTTTCGTTCCAACTTCCAATCAAAAAGGCTTGAGCTAATTCATGTGCATAATTAGAGATAACTAATTGTTTTGATAGCTGTTCTTGTTTAAACACATATTTATCAGGAATTTCAAATGCTTTTTGATTTTTAAAATATGATTTAATATCATCCGGAATACAATCTAAAGTTATGCAACCTGCGGATTTATCTACATCTCTGACATAGCTTTGAATTTGCGCCCATACAGAACCGGAATTTTGCGGTGAATGTTGTTCTATAACGCTTTTTAGCAAGGATAGAGTAATCCCTTTCACATCTAAATCATAAATAAACAGATGCAAAACTTTTAAAAACTCATATATTTCTTTATCATTGATTTGGTTATCTGTCTTTGCATCATTTATTATTGACTTAAAGACCTGAAATTTTTCTTGCTGTCTTTTAACATATAAACCATTAGTTTTTAATCTAGCATTAAAATCTTCAAAATCTTTTGCTGCTCTTGCATTTTCTAAAAGTCCTCTAACCACATTTGTTTCTGTTTCCGGCAATAGTCCGGTTATGAGTGCTATTATATCTTTATTTTTATCAAACAATTTTGGATTATTGTAATCCGCCCAAGCTGCAATTATTGTATTCTTAAATTTTTCATCTGTCTTTAAAACTTGTATCTTATGTTTTATTTGCGCAATCATTTTTCTCTGATTACGTCCATTTTCATCAGCACAATAAACTACTATGTCGTCTGTATTATAGCCTCGATATTTTGCCTGCAAATCTATTTGGCGGATAGGGTGCTGTCCGAGGTGGTGAAATACGCCATTAGCCAACATGAGCGTTACAAATGCACTTTGAACATCATG
This sequence comes from Candidatus Gastranaerophilales bacterium, assembly GCA_944323275.1. GTDB lineage: Bacteria > Cyanobacteriota > Vampirovibrionia > Gastranaerophilales > Gastranaerophilaceae > Limenecus. The sequence goes on along the minus strand of CALUSA010000004.1, from coordinate 50,891 downwards.
TTCAAAGTCTATCCCACCTCCTCCTGTTGCAAATGGAGAACTAATTTTTTTTAAAGTTGACGACATCTTTTTACTTACTGTATCTTAATAACTTATTTATTATATGTTGAAATATAGAAAAATACTACACTGACTAAATACTCCACCATAAAAAAGGAAATAACTTTGGTTATTTCCTTTTTTATTTTATATAAATTAATATTAAATCCTGCTTTTCACGAGTTTTATTTTTGAAAATTAAAAGTTTTTTCAACAACAAGGTTTTGACCTGTATGCTTATCTTCTTTTACCAAAAACGCTTGATAAATACCTGCTCCGTTAATATAATAATCCCTGTTATAAACCATAACATCACAATCATTTTTTGTTGCAAATTTTTGGATTTCTTTTACTTCATTTTTAGGGGATAAATTTTTCGTGCTGCCGGCAAGAAACACTTGTCCTTTAAAATTAATACCATTCATTATAAAACCTCCATTTTTATAGTTGGTTAAAAAACTATAAAAATTTTTTTTGCCAGTGGCATAACAAATCTTAATCAATCTTAATAATGATATTTTTCAACGCTTTAAATAAGATAAAAATAAATTTTCCTCAAGCAGGTGCGGTTCTGCTGATAACGATGATATTGAAAAAGAACCTGCTATAGACTTTTCCGGCTAAAGTAATAACAGGCTCAGTTGTACCGGTTGTATGTACAAGGCTTTTATTTGAAAAAAAGGCTGTTAAATTTTAAAAAGCCGTCAAAGCTTTGCCCCTGCTGCTTTGTAAAGACTTATGCAATCTACAAGCCTTTGTGCTTTTGAATCGTCCTTTTCTTTTTGCAGACTCATAAGGTTTTCTTCATATTGAATAAGATTTAAATATGACTCAATACCCGCTTTGTATCGCTCTTGTATCAGGTTAAAATTAGAGGCTTCGAGCTGAAGTTTTTTCAAATTGTCAGAATCTTTTTGTGTGTCGTGTTTTATTTTGCATAATGCATCATTAATTTCCTGTATGGCAATCAAATCAGTCTGTTTGTAAGCTTCAAAAAGTTCGAAATAGACGAGCTTTTTCTTTTGCAAATTAGCGGTCAAATATCCGCCGGTAAAAATCTTTTGCATTGCAGCAGCTGCAATTAAGGCGAAAATATTTTCCCAGTTAAAAAGATTTTTTAATAAAAGCGAATTATATCCGGCAACGCCAAAAATTTGAATTGAGGGCAAAAACTCTTTGCGTGCAACCTTTACATCTATTTTAGCTTTTTGAAGCTCTGCTTCCGCTTTCATCAAATCAGGACGCTGTATGACAACTTCTGAAGAAATATAATCGGGTATTTTGGCAGTGTACTCAATTTTGTCAAAGTCACCGCACAAAAATTGTCCGCTTTGAGCAAAAGCGGTATCAGTAAGAACCTCCATACGGTGTAAAAGCAGACTTCTGTCTTTTTTTAAATCATTAAGCTCAATCTGCGCCTGTGTGTGCAGCTTGTCGGTGTATGTTACATCATACAAAGAAGCCAACCCCATTTTATAACGTTCCTGCGTAAGGTCTTTTATTTTTTGCCTGATATTTGTAATCTTTTGCTGAGTTTTTATTGTTTTATCAAGTTTTAAAATATTTATATAAACCGCTGCGACATCAGCGGCTAGTGTGATATCCGCAGCTTTTTCTTTGTATTTATAAGAATCGTACTCTTTTTTTGCCGCTGCGGTTTTGTCATGGTTTTTTAAAAATATATCCGCCTCATAGTATGCCGCCAGAGGGATAGCATAATTGTTTGTTCTGAGCGTTGCGGTTTCTACGTCAAAAATCTGCTGTCGTGCGGTTTTTATACGGGCAAAAGCCGGTGATAATGTTAAAGAAGGCAATTCGTCAGACATTACTGTTTTTATTGTTTGACGATATTGTTCCGTTATATAATTCTGCCGTTTCAGGTCATGGTTCTTTTCGAGTGCTCTGTAAATATATTCTTGCAAATAAGGGTCTGAAAAATTTCTCCACCAGTTAATGTTAACATTGTATGCCCGTACCCCTGTTTTGACGGGTTCCTGTTGTGAAAAAGCCGACTGCGGAAACAGCAAAAAGACCAGCACAATTATTGTTTTTGCAACATTTTTAGCTTTCATTTGCGCCTCTTTCTTTTTACTTGTTTTTTTTTAATTTGTTATGTTACAATACTAATTGTTGTATTAATAACATTTTAGAAAGATTAGACTTTGAGAGAGATTGATAATACGGAAATTAATTTGGGGTTGGAAATAGGTTTAACGTCTTCCGCTTACAGGGCGGCAGGACAAAAAAGCCTCAAACTCAACGGGCTTGATGATATCACTAAAGAACAATTCAGTATATTAATCCTTCTTACACTAAAAGATGGATTGTATCAAACCCAGATAGCTAATTTACTTGGCAAGGACAGACCTAATATAACAAGAATGATTGATATTTTAGAGGGTAAAGGCTTTATCAGACGTGAAAAAGATGCAAATAACAGACGTATTTTAAAAGTATTTATTACTCCTAAAGGGCTTGAAAAAGCTGAAACAGCGAAACCGTTAAAAGAAAAATTTTCAGAAGTGCAGTACAGAGGTCTGAGCAATGAAGAAATAATGACCCTTGTCAGGCTTTTGAGAAAAGTAAGAGAAAATTTTAAAGAAGAATATGATTTAGAAATCTAAGAGGTAAATATGGAAGAAAACAATAACACAGAAGAAGTTATGGCATCAAATGCCGAAACAGAACTCAAACCGAAACGCAAAAAGAAAACAAAAAAAGTTGTTAAAAAAAGATTTTTAATTCCCTCGCTGGTGATACTCGTTTTATGCTTGCTGGGATGGATGTATTTTTCTACATTTGAAACAACCGACGATGCATTTGTCGAAGGTCACATCATAAGAATAAGCCCGAAAATCACCGGTATTATTGAAAAATTATACATAGATGATAACCAGCATGTAAAAAAAGGCGACCTGCTGCTTGTTATTGACGACAGAGATTATAAAGTAAAATATGAGCAGGCTAAAGCCGCTTATGAAATGGCTCTGTATAAACAAAAATCAGCCGTTGTCGACAAAAATGCAGCAGAAACAGATATGAAAGTGGCTCAACAGGACTACGACAGATACAAAAATTTATACGAAAAAGGTGCCGTATCCCAACAGGAATATGACAGAGCAAAATCCAAATATGACCTTGCAAAAGCAAACCTTGCAACAGCACAACAGGCTGTATTTTCAAAAGAAAAAAACAAAGTTGCCGATGCTGAATTAAAAAGACTCGAAGCCGCAATGAAACAGGCAGAGCTTGAACTGTCTTATACAAAAATATACGCCTCAGAGGACGGAAAAATTACAAACCGTTCTGCGGAAGAAGGCGCATACATAAATGCAGGCGCACCGCTGTTTTCAATAGTACCTGATAACAGATGGGTGGTTGCCAACTTTAAAGAAACCCAGCTTGACGGAATGAAAATAGGACAGCCTGTCAGAATTAAAGTAGACGCATATCCTCATTTAAAACTTATGGGCAAGATTGACTCAATCCAATCCAGCACAGGTGCAAAAACAAGTATGTTCCCGCCTGAAAATGCCGTAGGCAGCTATGTAAAAGTTGTACAGAGAGTTCCGGTAAAAATTGTATTTACCGATAAAGAATATCAAAACTATAGTATCGAACCCGGCATGAGTGTTGTGCCCAAAGTTTACATAAAAGTTGACCCGCAGGAACAAGAACAAGAAACCGCACAACAGGCAGAGTAATTTTACATGAGCAATGAAACAGCAGTAACAAATATTGAGGATGCTACCTCGGGAAAGAATCCGTGGCTCAGTGCAGGAGCAGTAATGCTTACAATATTTATGGTTGTGCTGGATTCGTCCATCGCAAACGTAGCACTGCCGCATATTGCCGGTTCATTTTCAGCAACAAGAGATGAATCCACCTGGGTTTTGACAAGCTACCTTGTAGCTAACGGTGTTATAATACCGTCTACTGCGTGGTTTTCTACGCTTATGGGCAGAAAGAATTTTCTGCTTTTATCCACGCTGATGTTTACGCTATCGTCAGCCATGTGCGGTATGGCAACAAGTATGGCTATGCTTATAGTAGCCCGTGTAATACAGGGTATAGGCGGCGGTGCTGTTATGCCTATTGCACAGGCTGTTATGATGGAGGAATTTAAACCTGAAGACAGGGGTGTTGCTATGTCAGTGTTCGGTTTCGGGGTAATTTTTGCCCCTATTATCGGTCCGACTTTAGGCGGATGGATTACGGACACCTACTCATGGCACTGGATTTTCCTTATAAATGTACCAATAGGTTTTATTTCATTATGGCTTATTAAAAAATTTATAGAAGACCCGCCGTACGCACGTAAAGGCAAAGTTAACAAAGTTGATTACTGGGGTTTTATTTTTCTTATAATCTGGCTTTTTGTTTTGCAGGTGATACTTGATAACGGACAAAAATGCGACTGGTTCGGCGCACGCTGGGTAAGATGGTCGGCGGCAGTTGTCGGTGTTACGTTTATTGCCTTCATTGTCAGAGAGTTAATGGCAAAAGAACCGATTGTTAACCTGAAAGTTTTTAAAGATAAAAACTTTGCGATAGGTACATTTTTACATTTTGTAATCGGCGCTGTGCTTTATTCAACGCTTGCTATACTGCCCTTATTTTTACAACAGCTAATGGGTTACACAGCAACGCTCAGCGGACTGGCAATAAGTCCTAGAGGTTTCGGTTCATTTGCTGGGCTTGTCACCTGTGCAGTACTTGCCAACCGTGTTGACCAGAGATGGGTTATGGCAGGCGGTTTGATAGTTCTTGCTGTATCGAACCTTATGTTCGGCACGTTAAATCTGCAAATTTCCATGTCAAATATTATTATACCCAACATTATCTGCGGATTTGCATTTTCTGTGCTTATGATTCCGCTTATGACAGTGGCTTTTGTTACCTTAAAAAACAACCAGATGACCAACGCCACAGGCGTATTTAACCTTGCCAAAAGCGTTGGCGGCGCAATCGGCACCTCTGCGGTGAACACAATGGTTTCCAGAATGAGCCAGGTGCACCAGACTCATTTAATACGAAATTTAACATATTCGCACACAGGTTTCACAGAAAAGGTCGGTGCAATGCAATCAGCTATAGCAATGATGTCCGGGCATGCCCTTGCCGAGATAAAAGCCAATACAATGGCATACAAACAGCTTGTACAGCAGTCAACGCTTATGGCTTATATGGATTGTTTTAAGATATTTGCGCTGTTACTTGTATTGCTGGTACCTTTGATATTCCTTTTTAAAAAGGTTAAGTACAAAAAGCAAAAAGCTGCTCAAACGCCCGTTGCCGCTAAATAACACCGGATTAATTATGCCCTGTCCGGCATGCTGTATTATACTGCAGTCAAAACTATATGAAAGCTCCTTTAAAATACTTTATTTGCCGAAAAAAACAAATTTACTACCTGTTATTCGCCTGATATAAAGGCTTTACAACATAAGAAAAATAAAAAAACCAACAAATAGAGGAAAAAAAGTACTTGCTATAATTCGAGAATTCTATATAATAAGAATTGTACATTTTAAGAAAAGGGGTTTACCACTATGAACAAAGAAGAATTAGTACAAGAAGTATCAAAAAAAGCTAAAGTTACTCAAAAAGAAGCAGCTGAAGTTGTTAACGCTTTAATGGAAACAATCGAAAAAACAGTTGCTAAAGGTAAAAAAGTTACATTAGTTGGCTTTGGTACTTTTGAAGCTAGAAAAAGAGCTGCAAGAACAGGCCGCAATCCTCAAACAGGTAAAGAAATTAAAATTGCTGCTAAAACAGTTCCTGCTTTCTCAGCTGGTAAAAAATTCAAAGAAGCTGTTGATTGCAAAGCTTGCAAAAAATAGTTTTTTAAACTGTTAAAAATAAAAGACACAGGAAATTTAATTTTCTGTGTCTTTTGTTTTTATATAAAAAATCGTACTCAGCTATGACAAAAAATTATCTTGAACAAATGACTCTTGCAGCGTGTATGCCGGAAGCGGAAGCCTGAATAAGTCCTCTTGTAACACCTGCACCGTCGCCTATTGTAAACAGGTTTTTGACCTGTTCTGTTTCAAGCTCGTTAGTGAGTTTTACACGACCTGAATAGAATTTAACCTCAATACCATATAACAAGGTGTATCTTGATGCAACGCCGGGTGCAATTTTGTCTAAAGCCTGCAGCATTTCAATAATAGCGGTCATCTGTCTGTAAGGCAGAACAAGACTTAAATCACCGGGGGTTGCACACTGCAGGGTCGGAGTGATAATGCTGGCTTTTATTCTTTCCGGTGTGGAACGTCTGCCGTCTAAAAGGTCGCCGAATCTTTGTACAAGAATACCGCCGGACAACATATTAGCAAGTCTTGCAACGTGCTGACCGTAAGCAATAGGCTCTTTAAAAGGCTCCGTAAACTTTTCGCTTACAAGCAGTGCAAAGTTTGTATTTTGAGTTCTTTTTTCTGCGTAGCTGTGTCCGTTTACCGTTGCAATACCGTTATAATTTTCAGCAACGACCTCGCCATACGGGTTCATACAGAAAGTACGCACCTCATCACCAAAGGTTTTTGAGTGATAAACAAGCTTTGACTCATAGAGTTTGTCAGTAATATGGGAAAATACCGGTGCGGGAAGTTCTACTCTCACCCCGACGTCAACCGCATTGTTGACCATACCTATTTTATTTTTTGCAAATTCTTTTGTAAGCCAGTCAGCACCTTCTCTGCCCGGAGCGATTATTAAATATTGAGAGCGGATTTCTTCACCGTCAGCAGTAACAAAAGCTTTTACCTGTTCGTTTTCCACAATCAGGCTCGAGGCCGTTGTTTTGTTTAAAATAGTAACATTACTGCTAAGATAGTCCTGCATATTTTTCAAAACGCCGAGGCTTCTTTCCGTACCGAGATGTCTTACCGGAGAATGAACCAGCTTTAATTCGGCAAGAGTCGCCGCTCTTTCAATTTCTGCAAAGTCATCTCTGTTTGTGCCGAAAACTTCATCGGTTGCGCCGAATTTCAGATAGATATCATCAGTATATTTTATAAGTTCTTCTACCTGTTTTCTGTCCATATAATCAAGCAAATGTCCGCCAACATCAGGCGTAAGTGTTAATTTTCCGTCGGAAAATGCACCTGCACCGCCCCATCCGCAAAGCAAGCCGCAGGTTTTGCAGTTAAGACATTTCTTAACCCCTTCTCTTAAAAAGCATTTTCTTTCTTCTATTTTTAAACCTTTTTCAACTATGACAACCTTCCACTCGGGTTTTAATTTCATAATTTCAAGTGCGGCAAAAATACCGGCAGGACCGGCACCTACAATAGCAACATTATACTCTGATACATTCATTTAATAATTCCACCTTTTTGTTTTAAGTTTTGAATTCATACAAAAAAATTGTACCGTAAAAATTTTATTTTTTATATTTATTCTTCAAGATATAAAGAAAATATTTACATCAGAGGGATATAAAAAAAAATATGCTATAATTTTTTTCACAATAGAATAAAGACCGCATAAGGTCGAGGAGTAAATAAAATGGAATATTTAAACGAAGTACTGGACAAACTTAAAAACAAAAATGCCAATGAACCTGAATTTTTGCAGGCTTCCTATGAAGTGTTAACAACCCTCAAACCTGTTATAGAAAAGCATCCCGAATACAAAAAGCTTGCTCTTTTAGAAAGATTAACAGAGCCTGAACGCCTGATTTCCTTCAGAGTTCCGTGGGTTGATGACAACGGTCAGGTGCAGGTAAACAAAGGGTTCAGAGTTCAATTCAACGGTGCAATAGGTCCGTACAAAGGCGGTTTAAGATTCCATCCGAGCGTAAACCAGAGTATTATGAAATTTCTTGCCTTTGAACAATGCTTTAAAAATGCTCTTACCGGTCTGCCTATAGGCGGGGGCAAAGGCGGAAGCGATTTTGACCCTAAAGGCAAATCGGATATGGAAATTATGCGTTTTTGCCAGAGCTTTATGTCGGAATTGTACAAACACATCGGTCAGGATGTTGACGTTCCGGCAGGCGACATCGGCGTAGGCGGCAGAGAAATAGGCTATTTATTCGGTCAGTACAGAAAACTCAAAAATGCTTACGAAGCAGGTGTTTTAACAGGCAAAGGTCTTGAATACGGCGGTTCGCTTGCAAGAACAGAAGCTACGGGATATGGCTTAATCTATTTTATGCGTGAAATGCTGAAAGCCAACGGCAAAGATTTAAGCGGAAAAACAGTTATTATTTCAGGTTCAGGCAACGTTGCCATTTATGCTTGCGAAAAAGCAACTCAATACGGTGCTAAAGTTGTTGCAATGAGCGACTCTAACGGATGTATATACGACCCTGCCGGAATCAAGCTCGATGTTATTAAACCAATTAAAGAGGTTGAAAGAGGCAGAATAAAAGAATACGCAGCACGTGTTGCAGGTGCTGTTTATACAGAAAGCAAAGGCGAAGAAAGACCTATCTGGAAAATCAAAGCTGACATTGCGCTTCCGTGTGCTACACAAAACGAAATAAAACTCGAAGATGCCAAAGCACTCGTAGAAAACGGCGTAATTGCCGTAGGTGAAGGTGCTAATATGCCTACAAACCTCGAAGCTATCGAATACTTCCTTTCAAAAGGCATTCTGCTTGCACCGGCAAAAGCTGCCAATGCAGGCGGTGTAGCAACCTCAGCACTTGAAATGAGCCAGAACTCTATGAGATACAGCTGGACTTTTGAAGAAGTGGATGCAAAATTAGACGGCATTATGACCAATATCTTCAAAGCCTGCGAAAAAGCAGCAAACGAATACGGCTTCAGCAAAAATTACGTTGCAGGTGCAAACATTGCCGCATTTGACAAACTGGCAAAAGCTATGATTGCTCAGGGCATTATATAATTAAAACAAAAACTGTTTTATACCAAAACACCCGCCTAATCAAGACGGGTGTTTTTTTATTTAATTCTTAATTATAACTGGTGATAATCCGAATAAATGTCGTCACGGTCAATTCTGTTATTTACATTGATAACACAATTTGTATTTTCTATCGGAACAAAAATAATCAAATCTTTTTGCGACATCGGCGGCATAGTAAACTCACTGATTAAATTGCCGAAATATTTTTTATATTCTTTTTTCATTTTTTTATGAGCAAAATATTCTTCAATTTTTTGCTGGGGGTAAACACCGATAAGCCCTGCACCGGCAGCTATTGCACCTGCTGTAGCCGTTGTATATATCAAACCTTTATGTGCTGCTGCTATACAGCCATCGCCTACATCTTCTTTATAACTTTCAACAGCAATTTCTTTGGGCAGCTGCATTAACTCTTTGATTGATAAGCCGCCGTTTAAAATTTTTGTTACGGTTGAATCAACAATGGCATTCGACGGTATTGATATATCAAGCGTGGAATTAGTCTTATTCTCAAGAGAAGTTTGATAAACACGATATTCCTGCTTTAAATCGCTTTTTAAATCAATTTCCGCAGCAACAACAGACAACTGTCCCGGTTCTTCCGAACAAACCCAGTCAGAGGTGTCAACAGAAAATGCATAAACACTCTGACATATAGCTAATATAACCAACACTGTTGACAAAAATTTTTTCATAAGGATATTTTACTTCAAAAAACGATTTTTGCATATTTAAAATTTAATTTTTTAAGCAAAAAAAAAGCTCTAATTTTATTTAGAGCAATACTTTTAATAGGAAGGGAAGGTTAGGAAGTTAGGTAGGTTAGTTAGTGTTAGTGTGAAAGTCTCATCTTATTTAAAATGTTTATGATGTTTTGTTTTTGGTTTCTCGTTTTATTTAATGCTTACATATATATAAAGTATATACAAAATATAAAATTTCACTTTTTAGTATATACTGTTACATTTCTTTACAATACAATTGTATGAGGCAAAAAATTATATTTAGGGGTTTAATATTATTTGCACAGCGAGTTTACGGATAAAGCATGAATATAAAACAGGTATCAAAAGCAATAACTAGCCCGCAGGTGCTCGCACCTACGGTATTTCTTGCCGTAAGCACCGGTAAAACAATACATGACTATGAAAAAACAAAACCCTCAAAGAAAAAGTCCGTACTTGTTAAAGATTCTGCAATGCTTACAGGCTCACTATTGGGTTTTATAGCGACAAATCCAATTGCAAAGGCTTTATGCAACAAAAATCATTTTAACAAAATTGTTTTAAAACAAACCGAATACATAGCAAGACAAACAGCCGGTGCATTGATTGTGACCTTCGGCGGTATAATGGGTGCTATTTGGGCAAACTCATTCGCACACAAATTTATTCTTAACCGTCCGTATTTTAACAAAGAACAGGAACAACCCGCCGAAAACAGTAAATTGCTTTTTGAAAGTAATGTTTTCAAAAACTTCAATTATGTAAACAATCAGTTTAAACAAACGGCTTTTACAGTGCTGGCACTGCCTAATATGAGTCTTTTAACGGCAGCTCCCATGCTGGCTTTGACAGGCATGTCAGTTGCAAAAACAGAAGGTTACAACAACAAAATCAAAAGAACGGCAAAAGAGCTTATCGCAAACTCTCTCATACCGACAATTATAATATCCGCAGCCTCGCTACCTGTAGAAAATAAAAAATGGTATATAAAATATCCGGTTTTATTTGGGGCACTGACCGCAGGTGCGTATGCGGGTCGAAAAGTTTCCGAAAAATATCATGACAAATGGGATGACGCAATTGATTCCATTGATTTTCAGCATATAAATCTTAAACAGGCGTTTAATTTTAAGGGTATAAAAAATGCTGAGGAAGTTGAAAACGCACAACCTGATAAAAAAAGCTGATTATACAAGTATTAACAGTTTGTTCTTAAAGCAGCGCAATATAAAATTATCTTATTTTTTCATAATCAGAAAAATCTGACGAATGCAAACTGCTGTCTTCCGTATTATCGTCTATATAAATCGAATACATTGCATTCACAATTTTACGATTTGAGCCTGACGGAAACTCTAGAATTTGCGAGCCTGATAAACTGTACAAATATCTGTAAGCAGCCATTCTGGCTTCATTAGATGCCATACCCACAACCAAAATTACGGGGTTTGAAATTTTTCTCTGGTTATCAACACTAAAATAAAAAATATACGTTCCGTTTACGGTTGCCCATTTTTCAAAGTCATCGGCAATATAATTTCCAAGATTACTGCGCCATATATTCCAGGAAATAACCTCATTATCAGAAGTCTGATTTCGTTGAGCAGAAGATGTTTGAGGCTGATTATAAACAGGCGGCTGTTGTGCAACCTGTTGCGGCTCAGGTTCTTGTGACGGTGTACGGAATTCGTCATAAAGGTCATCATAATCGTATTCATAATTACTTTGTGACGGTTTTTGATAATTTTGCGGAGTATAAGATTGTGCCGGTACTTGAGAAATATTATCCTGATTACTTAAGCCGAAACCGATATCCGCATACGTGTTATCAGAAGGGGAAATTCCAGCCCCTACCCCGGTAATATTATCCTGATTATTAAACTTTATATCGGCAGACGACAGATTATCGATATTTTTAAATTTTGTACCCTGCGATTTTATATTATCCTGATTTTTTATTTTTTCATCATTTATTGAAATATTATCTTTGGTTTCCAGTGCTATATTAGATTTTGAATCACCGATAGAAACGCTTTTGTGCATAGAAGGATTAAAAGACAGGATAAAACCGGTTAGTATAAGAATAAATATGAAAAAAAACGATAAATATTTTACCATATCAAAGTTTTAATCTCTTTTTGCAAGTAAATCATTTGCAGCGGAAATATCAAATTTTGTCTGGCTGAGCATATAAGTTTCCGCCATCAAAAGAGCTGTAGGAACAGAAGCAGCAATAAGGCTCAGCAATATCCCCTGCAGGTCGCCGCCAATTTCCGTACAGAAATAAGATGTGTTCATTGTAAATTCAATAAATATTATGGAGCAGCCGATTACAAGAGAGCGGATTTTTTCACTTTCTAATTTTTTTGCACCCTGTATCCCCATAATATTTACACCGTGTGCCTGATAATCACTAAAGCCGTCATTTTTAATAACAGTAGATGCCTGCAGTTTTCTTATACAAACAAACGCATTAACAAATGAAAAGAAGGCAAAAATAATCATGAAGGTGGCAAGAGTAAGGAACACAGGGCTTAATCTTAAGCCTGAAATTCTTATCCAGCCTGCTGCATCAGGGAAACACATTGCCAGAGTAATAGAAACACCGTAAGCCAAAAACGGTGCGGTTACAATCCCCAGAAGGATTTCCCAGCACGATTTTATATTAAGGTTAAACAAATGGTCTTTTAAATTGTTAATTTTATTATCACTGAGTGTGTTTATATATCTTTCAATCCAGAGTCTGTACTCTGACATAACATCTTCAAAATCTTCACGGTATTCATACTTATCAAGTTCATAAGACATTTCATGCCCGGCATTTTTGAAATAACCGCAGGCAACAGCGAGAATAACGCTCAGTGCTACAAAGAACAAAGACATAAGTATTGAAAATATCGGGTTTATTGTAAGATAATAAATCAAATTTATTACATAAATACCTGTATAAATAATTGCCGACGAAGCAAGAAAAAACATCTCTGCCGATTTACTGTCGTGGGTAGCACGTTTTTTGTTATAAAAGAACAAATATGCCCCCTGTTTCAAAATCAAAGACAGCCCGTAAATAATAACCGTAAACAATACAAGGATTTTTATATTTGTAGGCAGGTTAATAAAGTTTTTAGTTTCTTCTATTTTCAAGCCGGTTATAAAGTTAGATACCCCGAAAGACAAAACCAGCGAGGTAAAAAACAACGCAATATGAGTAAATATTGACGCTTTATTATTTAAAGACAATTTACTCTTAAAATCATTAATAGCAAATCCCACCTGTTTTATAATAGGTGCTCTCAACTTTTCCAGCACTGTTTTTTGATATTCTACAGCTTCTTTAGGTGACATGTCATTAGTTTCCGATGCCATATTTTTCAAAACGGCGGTAGTGGAGTTAACCTGCATATCAGAAGACATTTGTGTTCTGTTAAAAGACTTTGTATCCTGTGAAAGTTTGACGATTTTTATTGCAATAAAATCATTAGAGCCGGAGATAGAAAGTTTTAACTCGTTTTCAATTTGAATAACCGAAGATAAAACTGAACCGTTGAGTAATACATTACGGTTTGCAGACTTATTCATCAGCAGATATTTATCATGGTTTTGTGAATACTGAAGCACCAGCTGTCCCTGTCCAATATTCACCACAAAATCACAATCCGGAGTAGAACCGATTGTTATAACGCTTTTATTAAAAATTTTTTTCTGGGTGCCGGTAGCTATCAATACAGCCATTTATAATTTGTCCTTTCATTATCTTTCAATTGCTTTTAAAAATCTGCTTAAAGATTTATCCAGATTTTCTTCAGTAGAAACAATAAGATTCGATTCACCGAGTACCGGTGTTAATTTTGTTTTTACCATATCTAATTTTTGAGGATGAGCATATACAAACATCATTGCCAGATTAGGGACCTCTGCTTTTAACAGTTTGAGCTGTTTTGGCAGATTATCCCAATTTATCTGCTTATCCTGTTTACCTTCGTTTTCCAAATCACCTACAACAATTATTGCGGGATTATAGCCTTCTTCAAACATAGTTTGTGAGTACAAAACAGCTTTATTAACCCCTTCTCCGTATGCTGTACCCCATTCTTTTTCGTCATACTGAGTGAAAGCATCAAGTGATTTTCTTATATTTCGTGAGCTTAGAGCTGAGCCTTCATAGATTAAATAAGCATCCTCTGACACTCTTATAATTTTTACATGATCTTCCGGATCCAGTCTTTTACATGCTTGTGCAACAAAATCCTTTTGTTCATCCAGTTTTTGCTGGTTAGAAGCAGAGGAATCAATAACAAAAATAACAGCCGCAGGATGAAAATCATCCACCTTTATATTTTTTAATGCAAAAATAAGCAATGCAAGCCCGGCTAGAGCTGCAATTATAACTATTAACAGTTTTATTAAATTTTTATTCATATCTATCCTTTATATTCATAGTTTTGGGGAACAATTTCTTCTATTTTACAATTAAATTTTATCAAAATAAATCCATCTTTTGCTTGATTAAAGAAAATCTTCATATAGTCAACTGAAACCGACTACTTGTTGAACCTGAGCAATAAACAAATCCATTATTTAACAACAAGTCCGGCACAGCCAGCAGTGCACGGGGCAACCTCTCAGAAACAATACTAATTGGTTCTTCTGCAGAGTGTGTAGCGCACTACAAGTGAGGTCCCGCTCAGACATTTTATTACGGCAGCGGATCATATCCTCCGGGGTGCATCGGATGACATTTTAAAATACGTTTAAAACCCAGATATAGTCCTTTTAAAACCCCGTATTTTAACAACGCCTGTTTTGTGTATTCCGAGCAGGTCGGATAAAACCTGCAGACAGGCGGTTTTAATCTTGAAAATTTTTGATAAATATTTATTAAAAATATTAAAAATTTCTTCATCATACGAACCTTAAAACACTGACTAACACTGCTTTTTAATAATTATATTACAAATGTAAACAAATTGAAAAATTAGGCAATTTTTTACTAAAAAAATTGTTTATATATATGGAAGTGATTAGTAAGCAGGTGTAAACATGTACGACGTAATTGTCAGGTCAACATTATTCGGAGTAAGAAACGCAGACAAAGTTCTGACCACAAATGACAAAGGCAGATGTCTTGCTGATATCGGTCAATTTACAAAGGCTTTTCAAACAGTAGCTCAACTTGACAATGCCCTTGGCAGAGGTGCTTGTGCTGCTATCGGCAAAATGAATAATGTTGCAAACCGGAGCCAAATTCTTGCCCAAGCCGGCAAAGGCGCAGCCTGGGCATCAAACCATGTAAACCCTCTTTTGATAGGTGCAGCTGCTTACCGAGTAGCTGTTGCAGAGGACAAACCGCAGGCTCTCAAGAGAGAAGGTCTTGGAATGACCTCAATGTTCATAGGCGAAGCATTAATGAGTACATTTTTCAACTCAAAATTAATGCAGAACTTCAGAAACGGTTTGAACAATAAATATGCAAAAAGCATACTGTTAATTCTGCAGGGTATAACTTTTGTTGCCGGTTCAATAGCAAGCAGTACTCTGGGTTACAAAATCGGTGACAAGCTGTTCCCGCAAAGGAAACAAAAAGAAGAAAATAAAAAAATATTAGAAAAAGCTTTAAACGAGTTGAAAACAACTACAAAAGCTATGGATACACAAACTCCTAAAACGACTCTGGATAATAAACAAGTTTCAGCTTAATATACGTTTATAAATTTAACAACCAACATCAAGTCGGGATTATTACATCCCGGCTTTTTTATTTATGAATTGAAATATAAATTGCTGAATTCACTGGCAACATCGTCCATTAAAACATTTTTGCCGTCAATTTCAAACAACAAATCAGAATCCTTTGTCATATGAATTTTAGGAAGTCCTTTTCTGATTTTAGGAAGCTTTAAATTTTTTAAGTTGGGTAAATCGGGGTCTTGATTTGAAAAAAAGTTTGTTGCTGTCATTTCTTTCCATCCATTTCTTTGAATCATCACATAATAGATATCGGAAGGTAGTATTTAAAACTTTAATGTTTTTTGTTATTTTATCAAAAATCTTAACATGATTTAACAATTCAAAAAATTTTTTTTGATAAAACACCCCGCTCAGCCGGCTGCAGTCAATATTAACAACACATCCTGCCCGAAACGTTTAACTTCTTCAAGTTCAAATCTTACACAGTCGTCGATTTTTTGCACATCAAATCCTTGAACAAAAGCTTTTGCGCTGTCATCCCCGAGCAGTTTTGGTGCAACAAACTGATACAATCTGTCGACAAGCCCCTCTCTAAAAAAAGCCCCGTTCAAAACACCGCCGGCTTCTATAAGAATACTCATTATACCTTTTTCATACAACTTATTTAAAAGATACACAAGGTCAATTTTCCCGCTGTCATTCTTTATCGGGCATTTCAAAATTTCCACGTTTTGAGGGTATTTTTTTAGCTTATCGGCAGGTATATCTTCTTTAACAACAAGGATTACCCTTGTGGAGTCATTATTATAAACTCTTGCCCCTGCAGGCGTAACAGCGTTAGAATCAACAATAATTCTAACCGGATTCACTCCTTTTTTAAGCCTGCAGGTTAAAGACGGGTCATCTGCAACAACTGTTCCCGAGCCTGTCAGTATTGCATCGTATTTATTCCTAAGCTTTTGGACATAATTACGGGATTTTTCAGAGGTTATCCATCTGGAATTACCTGTTTTTGTTGCGATTTTTCCGTCTAAAGTCACGGCGGTTTTAACAGCAACAAAAGGCGCATTTTGCGTCTGATTTTTTATAAAAATTTCATTCAGCTTTTTACAATCGTCCTCCAATACCCCGCAGACAACTTCAACACCTGCTGATTCAAGCTTTTTCAGTCCTCTGCCCGCAACCTTCGGATTTGGATCTGTACAACCTGAAACTACTTTTTTTATGCCTTTTTCTATTAACTTATCAGCGCAGGGCGGTGTCTTTCCGTAATGAGAACAAGGCTCAAGACTGACAAAAACAGTGCCGCCTTTAACCTCAATACCTTTTTCTTCAGCCATCTTCAAAGCGTTAACCTCTGCATGAGCCTGACCGCATTTTTTATGCCACCCGTATCCTGCAAGATTTCCGTTTTTATCTAGTACAATCGCACCGACAAGAGGGTTCGGCGATACATTGCCTTCACCCTTTCGGGCAAGCGAGATACACTTTTTTATATATTTTTCATAAATTTTATTCTGCATTTTTTTCCGTTTTTTTGATTTTATTTTCAATTAATTCTTTTGCTTTTTGTGCGGTTTCGGCAATTTTTTCTTTATCTTCATTTAGCTGCTCTTTATCTTTAACTTCTTTTTTTGCACCTTTTTCTGCTTCTTCCCGTGTAAATTTAACGTGCCTGAAAAACTGCTCTGCTATAATCTGAGAATACTTGCCTTTTTCGTTTGCAGAAACAAGAATCTTGCTTTTGCCCTCATCATCCTGAGCAACGGCAATAATACCCTTTAAGGTTTTAACAGGCAAATTTGTTACATCAGCCTGAAACTGCGCATAAGGAACCGTTTGCCCCATAGCTTTCATTGTACCCTGTTTTAGGATTTGAAAATTTTCAACATGAATATACTGATACTCCAGTTTTTTGTTTACAGCGTCGATTTTTTTTTTGAGCGACCCGTCTTTAAAATCCTGTTTTGTAAGCTTAAGAGCTTTATTTTCATTCACAACCGCAAATTTTTGACCTGTTGCATCATGTCCGGCAATAACAGCCCGATACCCCAGAATATTTGCCGATTTTGCGATTTCATATTCATCAGGAATAGCAGAAAAATCAGCAACGTCACGGCTTTTTTCTATCATTGCCTCCTGAGATGGAGTTTCCTTCAAAATATGAAAAGTTTTAACGCACCAATCCCAGCAGCCTGCAGCTTTAAAACCGATTATGGCAAAAATAATTATTACAACTTTTATTAATAATTTTAAACAGCCCATTTAATTACCTCAAGCCCTGTCTAGACGCCGAATCTCTCATATATTTCGCAAACATTTCTCAAATAATACGCCGGATCAAAACAATTTTCAATTTCGTCTTCGCTCAAAGTAGAGGTAACTTCTCTGTCGTTTAACAGATTCTGTTTAAAATTACCGTCCGGATTGTTAAAAGCCTCAAGCGCATTACGTTGTACGATTGCATAAGCCTGCTCTCTTGTCAGCCCTTTATCCGTGAGTTCTAGCAGAACTCGCTGTGAATAAACAATTCCACCGAACAAGGAAGAATTTTTGAGCATATTATCTTTGTGTACAACAAGCCCCTGTACCAGATTATTAAAGCGATTAAGCATATAATCAATAAGTATGCACGAATCAGGGAAAATAACCCTTTCAACAGAGCTGTGCGATATATCACGCTCGTGCCACAATGCAATATTGTCAAGAGCTGCAATCGAGTTACTTTTTATCACTCTTGCAAGCCCTGAAAGATTTTCTGACGATACGGGATTTTTTTTATGCGGCATTGCAGAAGAACCTTTTTGTCCTTTTTTAAAAGCTTCTTCGACTTCAAGAACTTCTGTTCGCTGCAGGTGCCTTATTTCCACTGCGCACTGTTCTATTGCACAGGCAATAAGAGCCAGAGCCTGCATAAAATAAGCATGCCTGTCACGTGATATTACCTGCGTGGAAATTTTTGCAGGTGCAAGACCGAGTTTTTTACAGGTTATTTCTTCTATTTCCGGCGAAATATTGCTGTAAGTACCGACCGGTCCGGAAATTTGTCCGACAGAAATATCCTCCAGTGCTATTTCAAAACGTTTTTTAGCACGCTGAAAGTTGTCAAGCCAGCTGCACAGCTTAACACCGAAGGTCATTGGCTCGGCGTGCACACCGTGGGAACGACCTATACAGACAGTATCTCTATGTTCAACCGCTTTATTTTTAATTGTTTCAATTACGTTATCCAAATCCTTAAGAATAATATCAGCGGCTTTTTTTATCTGCAGGGCAAAAGCAGTATCAATAACATCGGAGCTTGTCATTCCCATGTGTATAAATCTTGAAGCTTCGCCTACGTTCTCGTTGACGTCGGTTAAAAACGCTATAACATCGTGCCCGACTTCTTTTTCTATTTCATCTATACGTTCTACTGAAAAAGAGGCACGTTTTTTTATTGTATCAAGGTCTTCGTCACTGATTTTGCCGATTTCATTGTAAGCCTCGCATACCGCAAGCTCTACCTGTAAATAGAAGTTAAACTTAGACTCTAACTCCCATATCTCTTTCATTTCTTTTAAGCTGTAACGTTCTATCATATCTGTACTCCCGATTCTTCATATAGTCAACTGACTCCGTGCGCAATAAACAAGTCCGTTATTTAACAACTAGTCCGGACAGCCGGCAAGTGCCTGAAGTCAATTACTGCGGATATCTTGAAGTTGCGTGGATAAGCATTTTTGCCAGTTTATCACATCCGTCAAAGCCTCTTGAAAGAAGTTTTTTTGAAGCTGTATCCACATCATAACCAATATGCTTATGACGAACTGAAACACAGCCCATAGTTATATCAAGGACTGCATAGCAGGCTTTTGGTTCTTCACTGAACGGTCTGCCGACACTGCCGTCATTAACGATTGTTTTTCTGCTTTCCGTCTGATACCCGCAGGGAATGTGAGTATGTCCGCAGAGTATTATATCCGCATCAGTGTCTTTAACCATTTCCTCTATTTCGTTCATCGGCATTTCAGGAAAAATGTTTTCATCATTTCTTCTGGGTGAACCATGAACCATAAGAATCCTTGTATTAAGGTAACTGAATTCATGATTAACCGACAAATTTTTCAAAAAAGTTTTTTGTTCGTTATCCAATGCCTTAACATCAGCCTGTAGAGCATTTGCCATAATTTCGTTTTTCTCTTTCAAATTTGCAAGAATATCGCCGTTGAAATCAGCAATCATTTTATCGGTATTACCTTGAATACAGATAACTTTGCCGTCTTCTACAAGTTTTTTGATTCTGTCAACTGCCTTAGCAGGCTCGGGTCCAGCCATTGCAAGGTCGCCAAGACAAAGAATTTTATCGGCTTTTTCAACATTTTCAATATCGTCCAATACCGCCTCAAGAGCCTCTATATTTCCGTGAATATCAGAAATTACCGCACATTTCATAAAACTTACCTCTATATTAAAATCTTATAACTAGATTTTATCATGCATTTATTTTTTGATATAAAATTTTAATTACAAATACAACTTAACTAATTGCGGGGCAATCGTGAAAAAATTCAACAGAACATCTTTTTTAAATACCCACCGTGATGCCTGGGTTGAAGTTAACTTAGACTGTATAGAACATAACCTTCTCGAGTTTAAAAAATATTTAAAACCGGATACAAAACTTTTTGCTGTTGTTAAGGCAGATGCATACGGGCACGGTGCCGTTATGATTGCACCTGTTCTGCTGGCTTCGGGTGTGGATTTTCTCGGAGTGTCCTCAATAGATGAAGGTTTACAGCTTAGAGAAGCGGAAATCAATGCGCCGATACTTGTGCTTGGTGCAGTGCCGGTCTGGTCTTTTGACAGGGCTGCAAAAAACAATATATCAATCTCCGTATTCTCGCAAGAGCACATACAAGCCTGTAAACAGACTTATGACAAACTCAAAATTAAGCCTAAAGTCCATGTAAAAATCGATACGGGAATGAACAGAATCGGCGTACGCCCTGAAAATGCAGTTGAATTTATAAAAAAAATACAAAACTGCGACTTTATTGAACTTGAAGGAATTTTTACCCACTTTGCAACAGCAGAAGTCGAAGAATACGCTTATACACAGTATAAAAAATTCAAAAACGTAATCGATGCAGTTGACGCCAAAGGTCTGCTTGTCCATTGCAACAACACGGCAGCAACAGTCTGCTACAAAGATTTTGACAACAGTATGGTGCGTGTCGGTATAGGCATTTACGGATTGCAGCCCGACTTAACCGAGGGTACACAAAAACCTGATTTACACCCTGCAATGTCTTTGAAAGGCAGAATCACAAATATCCACACAGCTCAAAAAGATGAGGGTGTAAGCTACTGTCACACTTTTGAAACAACCAAAGAAACCAAAATCGCAACAATTCCGATAGGCTATGCAGACGGAGTGCCCCGAGGGTTATCAAACAAAATTTACGGAATAATCAACGGCAAAAAAGTCAAACAAATCGGCAACATCACAATGGATCAGATGATGTTTGACATAACGGACTGTGATGCACGGGAAGGTGATATTATAACCCTCATCGGCAAAGACGGAGATGAAAATATTGCAATTGACGAATGGGCAAAAATTTTAAACACTATACACTATGAACTCACCTGCGCTCTAAGAGTACGCCTGCCGAGAGTTTACACAAGATAAAATAATATTAAACCGCCCCGACAACTCCGGCTTTATTACGGTTGAAACTATGTATATTATTCCGCCCGATGCTTTCAGTTCTCACTGATTTATGCTATAAAATAATTAGCAGATAAAAAGGAATTTATATGAAAATATTGATAGTTGGTTCAGGGGCTAAAGAATATACAATAGCAAAACTTGTTTCTCAATATGAAGAAACGGAACTTGTGTTCGTTGCACCTGGCAATGATGCAATAGCTGATTTTGCCAACTGCATTGATATAAAAGCTGATGATACTGAAAATCTTGTTGAATTCGCCAAAGCAAATGAAATTGATATGACAATCGCAGCCTCCGAAAAATCAATCTCAAACGGAATTGCGGACAAATTTAACGAAGCCGGTCTTATGATATTTGCGCCGACACAAGAAGCGGCAAAAATAACAAATTCCAAATCAATTGCCAAAAAATTTATGTACAAAACAAAAATCCCGACTCCTAAATTCGGTATTTTTGACAGAGAAAATATGGCGGTTGACTATGCCCGCAAATCGAAATATCCGCTTGTAATAAAAACTGATGCACACCAGCACGGCGAAAACGTATTTATCTGCGATAATTTCAAAATTGCAAAAAGAATTATCGAAGACCTTTTTGACAGCGCACAAAAAAAAGTTATCATAGAAGACTATATTGCCGGACAGGAATTTTCTTATTACATAATAAGTGACGGCTACAACGCAATGCCGCTCAATTCTGTGGTGCCTTACAAATCCGTACTCGAAGGCAACGGCGGGGCTGTAACCTCGGGGCTCGGAGCTTATGCGCCGTTTTATATGATAGACAGCAAGCTGGAAAGCAAAATTTTTAAACAAATAGTTTATCCCGCACTGGATGAACTTTCAAAAAGCAAAAATCAGTATGTAGGAATTCTCGGTATAGATATTATTCTTGACAGAAGCGGAAACCTCAACGTAATAGAGTTTAACTCGTTTCTTAAAGAACCTGATGCACAGTGTGTGCTGCAACTTCTCAACGAGGATCTTACTCAAATAATGAATGCGGCTGTTGTCGGGTCGCTTGTGGATGAGTACAGAGAAATAGCGGCAAAACCGTTTTTTGCAACCTCCGTTGTATTAAGCTCGGGCAATTATCCTGCAGAAGGCTCTTACGGCGAAGTAATTACAGGGCTTGATGAAATCGAAGAACACTGCGAAATTGCATACTTTAACACAACAAAAGATGCAAACGGCAATATTCTTACAACAGGCGGCAGAAATATTGTTCTGACAACAGAAGCTTCTACTCTGGAAAAATCCGCACAAAAATTATACGAATGCGTTGAACTTATCGGTTTTGAATCTATGAAATACCGTAAAGATATAGGCAAAACGCTTATCATAGGGTGTTGATATGAAGGAAAACGAAATTTATCGCAAATGTATAGCCTGTAATCAAATAAAAACTCGTGACACTCTAATAAAAATTACCAGACAAAAAACTACAGGCGAAATAAAAATTAATCCTGATTCAAAATTTTTCGGACGCTCTGCCTACATCTGCAAAAATGAAGAATGCGTCAACAACGCCTTTAAAAAGGGGAAAATCTTCAAAATTTTAAAAATTAAAGATAATGAAATTTTAAAAGAAAAAATCAGGGCTGTACTTGAAAAATAGATTGTGTTACAAATATATTAGAAGCAAAAATAACTATGGAGAAATATATATAGAATGACAGAAACAATAAGAGTATATGATTTGGCAAAAGAACTGGGCAAGACCAACAAAGAAGTTATTGAAAAGTTGGACTCGCTGCTTGGCGTTAAAGTTAAATCACACTCCAGCGTTATTTCTTCTATTCAGGCAAACAAATTAAAACAACTTTTATCGGAGCCTAAGGCAGAAACCTCTAAAAAGCCTAAGGCTTTTATCGTTAAAAAGGCTAAAGTTAAAGAAGAACCGCCTGAAGAAAAAACAGAACCAGCAGAAGAAGCCAAACCTCAGGAAAAAGTTAAACTCGGAAAAATTGAACAGCCTGTGGTTCAGCCGCTGCCACGTGTAAAACTCGGTAAAGTTGAATTTCCGAAACCTGCAAAACCTGCGCAAAAACCGCAGCCTAAAAAAGAAAAACAGGATACAGAAGACAAAGAACAACCAAAAGATAAAAAATCTCAAGAGAAAAAAGAATCCCAGCGTGCCGAGAAAAAACCTATACAACGACACGTAATTCCTCAGGAAATTTACGAAGCAAAAGGCAACTCAAAGAAAAAAGGTTCTAAAAAAAGAGAAAAATCCTATAACTCAAAAGAAGAAGAACAGGAAAGAATAAGTTTAGAAAAGGCAAATGCCCAGAAACATAAAAAAAGAACACACGCAGAAGAAGCTGTTGAAGAAGTCAAAAGCGTTGTTATTAACCAGCCGTTGACAGTCGGTGAGTTGTCTGAAAAAATTCATAAAGCCTCAGCAGAAATTGTAAAATTCCTTATGATGCACGGTATCCTTGCTACGGTTAATCAGGTTATAGATGTAGCAACAGCAAAAAAAGTTTGTGAAAATTTTGAAATCGAAGTTCTGGCAGAAGACCTCGAAGCTTACATGGAAGAAGAACTTCAAAAAGAAGAAGAAGCAAAAGAGCTTGCAGCAATAGACCCCAAACTTTTAAAACGCAGGGCACCGGTTATAAGCATTATGGGGCACGTTGACCACGGTAAAACTACGCTGTTAGACTCTATCAGAGCATCAAAACACAAAATTGTTTCTACCGAGGTAGGCGGTATAACTCAGTCTATCGGTGCTTATACAGTATATTTAAATAACAAAAAAATTGTCTTTATCGATACTCCGGGGCACGAAGCCTTTACGGAAATGAGAGCAAGAGGTGCTCAGGCTACTGATATTGCAATTCTTGTGGTTGCTGCCGATGACGGCATAATGCCTCAAACAATCGAGGCTATCAACCACGCAAAAGCGGCAAATGTACCTATTATCGTTGCCGTAAACAAAATTGACAAACCAGATGCAAACCCTGACAAAATCCTGCAGCAATTAACAGAGCACGGTCTTGTTCCGGAGGAATGGGGCGGTGATACCGTTTGTGTCAAAGTCAGTGCACTGCAGGGCACCGGTATTGATGAACTATTGGAATATATCCTTTTACTGGCAGAAGTGCTTGACCTGAAAGCTAATCCTGACGCACCGGCAAGCGGTGTTGTTATCGAAGCTAACTTAGACAAAGGTAAAGGTCCTGTTGCTACTTTGCTTGTACAAAACGGTACTTTAAAAACAGGCAACTGCGTTGTTGTAGGCAATGTATGCGGCAAAGTCAGAGCACTGCTTTCTGATTCAGGCGAAAGAGTAAAAAAAGCAACACCTTCTACACCTGTTGAAATCCTCGGCTTAACGGAAGTTCCGCAGGCAGGCGATAAGTTTGAAGTTGTTGAAAACGAAAAAACAATGCGTGCGATTGTTGAAGAACGCAAAGAAAAAGAAAGAACCTCTCGTCTTGAAGCAATGCTGCCTAACCATATCAGAAACGAAATTGTTGGCGAAGGCGATGACGGAATACAGCATCTCAACCTTATTATCAAAGCAAATACAAACGGTTCTGCCGAAGCACTGTCGCAGGCTATAGGTCAGTTTAAGTCAAAAGAAATAGTTATAAAACTTATACACGTCGGCGTGGGCGATATCTCGGAAGCCGATGTTATGCTTGCAGCAGCAAGCCACGCTATTATCCTCGGCTTTACCGTTAAAGAAGATAACAATGCAGAACTTGCAGCCGCAAGAGAAAATGTTACTATCAAAAAATTCGATATTATTTATCAAATCCTTGAAGACCTTGAAAAAACAATGCTCGGTCTGCTGCAGCCTGAAATTAAAGAGGTTGAACTCGGAAAAGCTGAAGTCCGACAGGTGTTTACGGTCGGAAAAACTTCAAGAATCGCAGGCTGCTACGTTACGGAAGGTAAAATTATCAGAGGTAAAACAGCTGTTGTTATCAGAAACGGCGCAGAAATCTTTAAAGGAACAATTGACCAGCTCAAGAGATTTAAAGATGATGTCAAAGAGGTCGCAACAGGGTTTGAATGCGGTATTTCCTTCTCAAAATTCAATGATATTCAAGAAGGCGATATAATAGAAGTTTCAACAACCGAAGAAGTAGAAAGACAGGCTCTGGTTTAATGTTGAAATTTTACAAAAGAGATTTAGCAGTAATTTCAATACCGTTATGTATTGTGTTTTTGCTGGGTACAATTATATTCTTATTGCCGGGTGTATTCACACATAAGCCGATAAACATAATAACAGTAGCAGTATTTGGCTATTTTACGGTTTTGTCATTATGGGCGGCAATCTTTTTGCAGCACAATACGGACGATGAAAAACGGGGAAAGAATACCAACCTGATTGTACCGGCAACAGCCATATCAGGGTATTGTTTTACAATAATGTACATAATTGTAAAGCTTTTGCCTTTTCTTATCCAAAACATGCATATATATATGGTTAGAATTATTGCAATGCTGGGGATTTTGCCATTAATTGGTATTTTTCTTATATTAAATATTTTAATGAACATAATATACATATTATTTTTGATTACAACAAAAGAAAAAAATACAAAAAACATATTTGCCGGTTCTTTAATATATATGCCGGGCATTATTCTTTCCTTTGTAATGAGCTTCATCTTTTTTATATCAGTAAAGTCAGGAAATTTTTTTTAGAAATATATTTTTTTATACAAGACAGAAGCAGCATAACATCATAATACTTTTATGGTATTATAAATTTAAGTAATGAAATAAATTCAGAGGTTAATATGTCGCTGCGAAACGAACGTGTCAGAAAAACATTAATGAAAGAAATTGCCGATATCATATTAAAGGATATCAAAGACCCCCGTATCAACGGAGTTGTATCAATTACGGATATCGAACTTGCGCATGACAACTCTTTTGCGAAAGTATATTTTTCGGTATTTTCTGCTAACGAAGACGCAAAACAACAGACCATCGATGCTCTGGAAGAAAATGTTCCTAAAATCAGATATGAAGTCGGAAAACGTATAAGATTGAGATTGACTCCGGAACTCCGTTTTATACCTGACGATTCGCTCGAGCGTGGCACAAGAGTAATGGATTTGATAGACAAAATTTCAAAAGGTGAACTCTGATTTGTCTGACACGAATAAATTGTTCGGTTTTTTAAATATATACAAACCACAGGGGCTGACTTCTCATGATGTTGTTGCCCGCCTGCGTAAAGTGTTGAAGATTAAACAAATCGGACACACAGGAACCCTTGACCCTCTTGCACAAGGAGTTTTGCCTGTTGCTGCCGGCAAAGCCTCAAGGCTTATCGAATACTTAGATGAAGGCAAAGCTTATATTGCCGAGATATGTTTTGGCAAAATTTCGGATACTTATGACACTGAAGGCACTGTTGTTGATTTTTCAGACAAAAAAGTTTGCGCTGACGAACAGAGAGAAGCTCTCTTAAAATTCAAAGGAGAAATTGAACAAACTCCGCCGGCATACTCTGCCGTACATTACAACGGCAAAAGGCTGTACGAGCTGGCAAGAGAAGGAATTATACCGGAGAATATTCCCAAAAGAAAAGTTGTAATTGAAGAAATCGATCTGCTGGATTTTGATGAAAAAAATCAGACTGCAAAAATTAACGTTGTTTGCTCTAAAGGCACATATATACGCTCCGTAGTCCACGACATAGGGCAGGAGCTGGGCTGCGGTGCCGTGATGAGCGGGCTGTTAAGGACAAAATCAGGACGCTTTGATATTAAAACCGCCGTAAAACTCGAGGATATTACGGATTTACAAACCGCACAAAAATATTTGCAAAATCCGGTTGAAATACTTCCTTTTGGCAAATACAACCTTTCAGAGGCGGAGTTTGCCAGAGTAAAACACGGCAACGCACTGATAACAAAAAGTTTTAAAGAAAATGAATTCGTCAGCCTTATTTACAACACTGAACTGGTTGCAATAGCACAAAAAAAAGATGCGCAATTAACAGTTAAAAAGGTTTTCATATAAATATTTTACAAATTACGGATTGTAATATAGGCAGAAATAAATATTAGCTTTGTAACATTTTTTAAACAAAGATATAAATTTGTTATCACTTTATACTACAAAAGTGGTACTATTTAATAAAAAAAGGAAAAAGATTTATGAAAGTTACTGCAATCTCTGCGAATGTACAAAATCGCATCAATTTTGCTGAAAAAAATCAGCAGAAACAAAATCCGTCTTTTAATGGTGTTTATGTTAAGGGTCTAAAACAACAGGATATTTTAAATCTGTACGAGGACGGTCCCGGTATCTGGAGAATGATTAAAAACGTTAAACCCGCTCTGGAAGAAAAATTCCCGATGTTCCATACCGTTATACAGGTCAGCGGCGATTTCTTCCGTGATATAAAAGTTTCGTTTATAAGAAATAAAGCAAAAGATTGGGAATTAAAAAACTATATAGCCAACAGAAACAGCAGCACCTTCCAATTTCCGGAACACATTGCAAGCTCTTTCAGACAGGGCAGTGATGAATTTGCCGGATTTTTAGACGGTCAAAGCTATATGCCTATGTTTAGCATGCAATACGGCAAACTCGGCGAAACAAATGCCACTAATCAGTTCAATCAATTTATAAGAACACACAATCAAGACTCGGTAATTAAATATCTATATGAGAATGAATCTCCTCAAATAGCTAATGCCGGATAAAATACAGGGGTAATATTATAATGAAAATCAACTCAATTAATAATAATTTTAATAACAACAGGCATAATACAGGTGTCAACAAACAAAATAAAGAAAATCATCCGGCTTTTGGAGCA
This sequence comes from Candidatus Gastranaerophilales bacterium, assembly GCA_944323275.1. GTDB lineage: Bacteria > Cyanobacteriota > Vampirovibrionia > Gastranaerophilales > Gastranaerophilaceae > Limenecus. The sequence goes on along the minus strand of CALUSA010000004.1, from coordinate 23,042 downwards.
AGGGTAGCTGTTAATAACGTGATTAAAGACGTTATCTCAGGCGAAATCATTGATATCAGCCAGGGACCGCTAAACGCTTTAAAAGAAAGGATTATTCCTTATCTCCACAGATTAGAAGATGACAATCTTCTTGTTACAATCAGCGGTACAGAGAAAAAACGCAATATTTTGGATATATTTAAAGATAAGATGCCGCAGGGGTTAAAATTTGATTTGCGATATATCGACGCAAAAAAATTCTATAATAAATTTATGGCAGACAGAGAATTGCCCAAATTTGTACACCCCGATGTGATAAAAGGCTTAAGAAGAAAAGATGAACCGCTTATGGAAGCTCTTTCAGAAACTATTTGCGTGGGCAAAATTTTCCGTCCTGACAAAGGAGAAACTGCAGAACAATATATACAGGAGGTAATCCCAAAAATGCAAGAGCATTTGAGGATTATGCCTAAAATTGTTACGGAAAGAAACGACATAAAATTTGACCCTAATATTCAACGTTATACAAAACTAGCCCCGGCAGACCCGTCAGCACGAAACCCCTGGAATTATTACAGAGGTATCGAATTCGATTATGACACCATAGGTTTTACGGATATACCTCAGATTGTATAAATATAAAAAAATAAAATGAGCGTCCTAATTTTTAGGACGCTCATTTTTTACAAAACTGTTTTCATAAATATCCAAACTAAAAAATTTTATTCGCATACGTGTTCTAATGCCATTTTTACAATAGTTTGCACATGTTCATCATTCAACGAGTAATAAACATTCTTGCCTCTTTTTTGCGAACGTACAAGCTTTGCGGTGCGCAGTACCTTAAGCTGATGCGATACGGCAGATTTTGTCATATCAAGAATCGCAGCCAGCTCCCCCACACAAAGCTCACTTTCTTCTAATGCCCACAAAAGCTGAATGCGTGTGCTATCCCCCATTACCTTAAAAAAATCTGATAAATCATATAACAACTCTTTTTGCGGCATATTAGGCTTAATTTTGTTGACCAGTTCCTGATTTATGGCTTCATTGTCAATATTACGATTGTCCATGGCACCCCCTGTACAGATTATTATACATGAACAGTTGTTCAATTGTCAATTTATATTAAGAAAAAGTTATTTTTTAATCTTTTACACTTGACAGTTGAACAATTATTCAACTATAATGATAGTATAATTGAACAAATATTCAAATGAAAAGAGGCGTTTATGTGCGAACATCATAATCACTGTCACGAACACGACAATCAAAAAGCATTATTACTCAGAATAGCTCTTGCAACAGTCATTTTAGCCGCCGGTTTAATATTCAATGCACAGGATACGACAAGCTTCTTTATTTTTACCGCAGCATACCTGCTCGCCGGCTGGGAGATTTTATACCGTGCATTAAAAAATATATTTAAAGGCAAAATTTTTGACGAAAACTTTCTTATGTGCATTGCCACCTTAGGAGCTTTCGCAATAAAAGAATACCCCGAAGCGGTAATGGTTATGGTGTTATATCAAATAGGCGAATATTTTCAACATTGTGCCGTTGAAAAATCCAGAAAATCCATACAATCGCTTATGGATATCCGTCCTGATTATGCAAACATAGAAAAAGACGGCAAAACGGAAAAAGTTACACCGTCAATGGTTCATATTAACGACATTATAACGGTAAAAACAGGTGAAAAAATTCCGTTAGACGGTGTTGTAACAGAAGGTGAAGCACTTGTGGACACCTCTGCTTTAACAGGCGAATCTGTTCCTGTCAGTGTTAAAAAAGATGATAATGTATTAAGCGGGTGTATAAACACAAACGGGGCTTTAAAAATCCGTGTAACAAAAGAATTCGGAGAATCAACAGTATCTAAAATACTGGAACTTGTTGAACATGCAAGCTCTAAAAAAACAAAAACAGAAAACTTTATAACAAAATTTGCCGGATATTATACACCGGCTGTGGTTGCGGGTGCACTGCTGCTTGCGATTATCCCGCCTCTTTTTATAGAGGGTGCACGGTTTTCTGTCTGGGCTTACAGGGCATTGACCTTCCTTGTTATCTCCTGCCCGTGTGCACTTGTAATATCAGTACCTTTAAGCTTTTTTGCCGGTATCGGCGGTGCGTCAAAATGCGGTGTGCTTATCAAAGGCAGCAATTATATCGAGGTGCTTTCGCATGTTGAAACCGCAATATTTGACAAAACCGGCACTTTAACAAAAGGTGTATTTAGAGTAACGAAAATACTTGGCGGCGCACAGGAAAAAATTCTTTACTATGCAGCAATGGCAGAAGCATACTCAAACCATCCTATTGCTGCTGCACTAAAAAAAGCTTACGGCAAAAATATAGATGAAAAGCTTGTCACCTGTGTAACAGAACATGCCGGCACAGGAGTAGAAGCCTGTGTAAACGGTGAACGTGTTCTGGCAGGTAATGCGCTTTTAATGGAAAAGTTCAATATAAATTATCAAAAAACAGACGAAGCAGGAACACTTGTTTATGTAGCCAAAGGCGATGAGTATCTCGGTTGTGCGGTAATTTGCGACGAAATTAAAGACGATGCTGCTGCGGCGATAAAAGGGTTAAAAGGTTCCGTTAAAAATATTGTTATGCTGACAGGCGACAGCGAAAAAGCAGCACAAAATACTGCACAAAAACTTGGGATAGACAGAGTTTATGCTCAGCTTTTGCCTGCACAAAAAGTTGAAATTACGGAAAATTTTATTAAAGAAAAACAAAAAAACAAAAGCGTTATATTTATAGGGGACGGCATAAACGACGCACCGGTATTAACTCTTGCAGACGCAGGTATTGCGATGGGGGCATTAGGCTCAGACGCTGCAATAGAAGCTGCTGATGTTGTTATTATGGATGACAAACCTTCTAAGGTAAACGTTTTGATAAAAATTGCCAGAAAAACAATGACCATAGTAAAACAAAACATTGTGTTTGCAATAGGGATAAAATTGTTATTCCTGCTCCTTGGTGCAATCGGTTTTGTTACTATGTGGGGCGCAGTTTTTGCTGATGTCGGCGTAACCTTTATTGCAATTTTAAATGCGCTGAGGGCTTTACATACATCTGATTTTATTAAACAATAATAACAGAGGTATTTATAACTTGGAACAATTAATATTATTAATAAAAGCTACAGCCATAGCCGGTATCGGCGGAACAGGGCTGGGCGGTATAATCGGCGCATTATTTAAAAAAGACTCAAATAAAACGGCAAGCCTGCTTTTGAGCTTTGCTGCAGGGGTCATGATAGCAATAGTTTGTTTTGACCTTATACTGAGTGCTCTCGACACAAAAACAGGTGTTTATACCGTTTGTATCGGTATTTGTATAGGTATTGCACTGGTTTATCTGCTAAATTTATTCATCGACCGTGCAACAAACCATGAGGTTTCGCACATTGACAAAGCTCACCCCGAAACAGCAGATGACCTGGATGAACTTATACACAGCAACCATCTTTCCGTCCATATAAGAAAACACGATGACAACGTATCATTATTTGTTGCAGGTGTGATAATGGCTTGTGCAATAGCTTTACACAATCTGCCGGAAGGGATGACAATAGGCGCATCATTTGCAAATACAAACGGGTTGATGCAAGGCTCTGCTCTTGTTCTGTCGGTATTAATAGGCTTGCATAACATACCGGAAGGTATGGCTATTGCTGTTCCGTTGATTAACGGCGGGGTAAGACGAAGAATGGCAATACTTATTACTGCTTTAGCCGGTGCCCCGACAATATTAGGCGCAATTTTAGGTTACTGGATTGGTGATCTCGGACCTTTAGGTCTTGCTCTCAGCTTAAGCTTTGCAAGCGGTGCAATGTTATATGTGGTCTTCGGAGAGATTCTGCCCCAATCCATACTTATGTACCGCAGCAAACTGCCGGCATTTTTTGTTATTATCGGTATGCTGACAGGTTTAATTGTAATAAATGTATAATAAAAAACGTTACTGCCGCAACACTATCAGAATTACATATAATACGCAACAAGCTGGCACAGGCGGATTATTTTATCGGCAAAAATACAGATAACAACCGAGGCTGCAGCACAGGCATACAAAATATACTTTGACGAGATAAGTCTTGTATCTGCATTAATCGTTGTTTCAATACGTCTGAACATAGCACGTATTATTCTCCAGTACGCATATATCATAATAACTGAGGCGACAAGTGCAGTCATCAAAAAAGGAAGAAATACAAACCCCGAACGTGCTACAGCGGAAAAGACGTACAATTTAGCAACAAAACCGCAGGTTGGCGCAAGACCGGCAAGCGCAATTAAAATTACGGTAAAAGCTATAACGTAATAGGGTCTGTTATACAAAATCCCTTTTAAATCGTCTAATTTTTCAAGTTTGGCGGAATTATAAAGCAAAATGATTGCAGCCCATGCACCTATATTCACAAAGACATAGCAAAACAGATAGAACAACACGCTTGAAAGACTGTAAACAGAAAATACACACAACCCCAGCAGCATTATTCCGGATTGAACGCTCATTGAATACGCCATCAATCTTTTTAGATTTTCCTGTCTTATTGCGGACAGCGAACCGAAAAATATTGTCAAAACAGCTATAACGGCAAGCACAATTTTTATAGTAAAAGTATAAGCTAAAAATGTCATTAAAATTCTGGACAGCACACCGAAGCAAGCCAGCACCGGAACACAGGACATATATGCCCCTATAGGATAATTTGCGCCCTCAAAAGTATCGCTCAGCCAGCTTGAAAACGGCACAAGACCTAATTTAAACAACATTGTACAAATCATTAACAACAAAGCAAAGGTCAAAAGTATTTGCGACGGATTCTGGCTGAAACACAGGCTTACTTTTGCATAATCAAACTGTGCACACATGCCGTAAATAACAGAAAGTCCCGTTAAAAACAAAGACGACACAACCGCACTTTGCACAAGATAACCAAAGGTAAGCTGTTTTGCATTCGGATTTTTATTTAACGACAAAAGCAGATAACAGCTCAGCCCAAGTGCTTCCAGCGCAACAAATAACGACACAAAGTTAACCGAGCTGACCGCACACATTGCAAACAAAAGTCCAGATAAAAATACGCAAAAATACTCGGAGGCTCTGTCACGTTTTTCTCTTATCATATTACGGGAAAGCAATACAAGAAAAAAACCGCTTATTAATATAAGTATTTTGAAAAATACCGTATAAATATTTGTCAAAAACATATTATTAAAAGCGTAAACTTCAGGCTCAATCTGCAAATATACCGTAGAACCTATTGCCAGAATAATTCCCAAAAGCGTTGTCCATTTTGATATACGATATACAGATGTGCCTGAAAACAGCGAAAACACAAGATTTATAACTATAAAAACAAGTATTACAAATTCCGGTAAATACGCAGATATTAGTTCTGACATTTATTCCTCACTCACACTTACAATTTTATACCTGAAGCACATCCAGAATTATAGTCGAAACAGACTGATAAATTTGTATTATACTCATAGGATTTATACCAAAATATACAATTACAAGACACAGGGCACTTAAAATTCCTGTTTCCTGAGGTGACAAATCCTTAACACCTTTCCACTGTTCAAGCAGCACTGAACAAAATACCTTGTAAAAGAAATACAAAATATATCCGGCGGAAACCATCATTGCTCCCAGTCCAACAGCAGCAGTGATTTTAACCAGAAGCTGCCGGTCAAGATTGGAAAGCATAGTACCGGCAAGCACCATAAGTTTTGGGGCAAACATCATTAAAAAAGGAACTCCGATTGCGGCAAAACAAATGATAAGTGCCAGATACATACATTTCGGCATAACCTGCCCCAGTCCGCCAAGTGCTGTAATATAAGTCGTTTTTGTTCTGAACTGGACGCTTGAAATTACAACAAACAAAGCACTGTACACAATCGCTCCCGCTATTGTCATAAATACGGCTCCGTTAAAACCTGTCTGATTAAGAGCAGCCAGCCCCAGCAGCACAAAACCTGCTGACGCAATATTAGAGTATGCAACCATCTTTTTTATGTCCTGCTGAATAACGGATAATGCTCCGCAATAAAGAATATTGACAAGCCCCCATACCATCAAAACAGGTGCAAAGAGTTTAAATATTTCAGGGAAAACCTGCATATTAAAACGGATAAGACCGTAAACACCTGTCGCACTTAACAGTCCGGCAATCAAAATATTTACCGGTGCCGCAGCCTTGCTCTGGATATCAGGATACCAGTTGTGAAACGGCACAAGCGGTATGCGAACTATAAAACCGATGAAAAAATTTACGAAAACCATTATCTGAAACCACATCGGATAAATTTTTTCATCCATGTTTAACGATTCGATATTGGCTGTTAAAACATTACTTATCGCAAAATTATAATAGTACAAAATCAACATTCCAAAGAACAAAAACATGTTTGCAACAAAAGACCCGACAGTGAACTTTGTTGCGGCATTTCTAGCTTCTGAATTTCCCCACTGCGAAACGATAAAATAAACAGGGATAAGCAGCAATTCCCAGAAGACAAAAAACAAAAACATATCTTTAGCGCAGAATATTCCCAGCACTGCGGATTCCAGCAAAAATACCATTGAATAATACAATTTATGTTTTGTCCTTATGTGCATTTTGCTCATAAACAGAGTTATTAAAACAACAAATGTTGTCAGAACACAAAGCAAAAGCGTTATCCCGTCTAATGCAAATTTTGCGCTTATTCCCAAAGTTTTGAGCCATGTCATACCAAAAAAGGTTAATTCTTTTTCAAACGACATTCCGTACATACTTGTGTCAAAACACAACAGGAATAAAAGAGCATAAACAAAATGCAACCCGGCAAACCCTTTTGCAAAACGTCTTATTTTAACCTGATGATTCGGAAACAGCGGCAGCATTATCACTATTGCCGCTATTACAGGAAGAAATATAAGCCATATTAAAGATAAAAAATTCATTTATAAATTCCTCTGTTAAACATTTATCAGTACAACATAAAATATCAAAACAAAAATCAATATTGCCACAAGCCCCAGCAAAGAATATATCAAATAAGATTGAAAATTTCCGCCCTGAAAACGTCCGCTTACATAAGACAATGCTCTAAAAAGCAGCGCAATAAAGTTTATAACCGTTTCCACAATATATTTTTCTATCCAGCCGGCAGCTCTACAAAGCGGAATAAACATTCTGTTTGCAATACCTAAAAATACAAATAACACTAACAATACAGGAATCGTCCACCAGAAACTTTTAGCCAGCTCAAAGAAAAACGGATTCAGTCTTACAAATAAAAAGATACCGGCAAGTGCAAACAAACTGTTTTGATACAAAATTATTTTAGCAGTAGCGGTTTTGCCGCCGGATTCAAACGTAATATATATAAACGCCTGCATAAATTTCATTATTATGACAAACATCAATAAAGAACAGAAAAATACAAAAACAGACTCACTCATCAGAGAATGTATGCTCGCTGCAATGTTATTCATATTTGAATAAGATAATGCCGACAACCCTGATAATTCGTTATATACAACAGAAAAATACATTGTAACAAGTACGCATAAAAGCAGAATCAAATCACCTGTTCTGTTTAAAATATACGATTTTATTGCGGCTTTTGATTCCGCTCTGTTTTCAAAATCAAAATTTATCAAAAGGTAGCTGGCAACACCGGCAACCTCGCAAAACAAATACGTCTGGAAAAGGTTTGAGCTTAAAAATATACCGTTCAAGCCCAGGGCAAAAAAGTTTATATAAAGCAAAAGACGAGAAAAATCGTTATGCTCTCTTAATTTGAAGAAGGCAAAATTTTGTATAAAAAACGCAGCAATGTTCGTAATAAGTATAAAAATAACCGCTGTTTTATCAATATATGTGCCGAGATAAAGGTTTATATTTTCCAGTGACATCCACTGAAAATTTACTGTTAAGGATAAATTTTTTATTACGGAAAAATCATATACCCCTGCAGAAAATATCATGCATATAAAGGCAGATATTATACTTATCGCAAAGATTGTAGGTTTGTCTATACGGTTTGAGATTAAACGGTTAAACCCTATTATCAAACACATAATAAGCGGAAGAAATATAAGCAGATTTATATTATCTGTAAAAAATTCCATCAATTCTCCTTGTCTTTAATTTTTTCGGTATCCAGATATTCATTTGCCTGATAAATTTTATACAAAATAACAAGCGCAATAATAGTTTGTATAACAGACAGTATAAGTATAAAAACACCTATCATATTTGCGTTTTCCATACTATTGTCACAATAGTAGCCAAAGGCGGTAAAATTTATAACGGCTGACACGGACATTATAAAAAGCGACATTACCGTTCTTAACATATTACGGGAAATAAGCACACCAAAAAGTCCCGTTAAAAAGAGGATTAAAGATAAAACAAGAAAATGAGCCAGCCCTACTGTCAACAATGAATTTATCATGATTTACTTTCCTCATTTTCTTTTTGTTGTTCCACGGCAAGTGAATTATCAAGAAATACCCTCAATACCGCTGTAGTCACGAGAATAAATATGCCGACAAGGCTTAAAGGGTAAAGATAATGTTTAAAATTAACGGAATTAAAAGACTTTTCAACTGCAACATTGAAAAAAGAATACAGGGAACTGTCAAATTCCTGCATAAAATACAAGATGAAAAGCATTCCGAACAACAACACAAACACACCGCTGACAACAATTTTAGACACAGGTGCAAGCCTTAACTCGAGATTTAATCTTCCTATTTTTTTTAATAAAAGAAAAATATACAAAGACAAAAACATTGAGCAAAGAATAAATTGAAAAACAGAAAGATATGTTGAATTCAAATACAGATAAATAAGAGCGGAAAAGCATACAAACAAAAATAAAGCCAGTGCCGACAAATACATTTTAGGCGCAAATATCACACCGAGAGCAGAGGTGATTGAGGCAAAGAACAAAAAATAAAAATAAATTAAACTTGTAACCACTCTGTGCTCCTGTAGAAATACTATTCTTATTTATTTATACCACATGATAGTGATGTTATAATTAGAATGTTGTGAATTATTAAGCTTAATTTTTTATATGAAAAAAACATTTATTATAAAAATATTATCAATCATAATTATTGCGATAACTTCATTATCACCTGTGTGCGCCCAACCTTTGCATGATACAACACAGGCTGAAGCGTACTGTGTTAAAGGCGATAAAATACTCAATCATTATGAAAAACTTACAGACAAAACAGACAGTGCAAAATATCTTAAAGCCGCAAAGTATTATTACTATCAGGCACTAAGAGTCGACATATCAAACCAAAATGCGCTTGTCGGAATGGCAAAAATTTCTCTTTATCAAGGAAACACCCGTGATGCAAAAAATGCTCTAATGGTTGCTTTGAACGTAGATGAACGAAACCCGAAGGTAAACTATTATCTTGGAGAGGCATTTTTTAAAGAAGCAGAATACTTTCAGGCAATAGATTTTTTCTCATTTGCGTATTCTTACGGGTTTCAAAACGATTACAGGACAAATCTCAGACTCGGGATTTGTTATGAAAAATTAAATGATATTGAAAAAGCAAAATTCCACTACAATACAGCAATAAAAACAAATCCGTCGGACACAGAGGCAAAACAGCGTCTGTCGGAATTACACGCAACAGATGCTGAATATAAAGACGTCCTTAAACAACAAACTTATGACGAACCAATAGACAAAAAGGATTTAGAAAAACTCAACCTGCCGAATTTATAATTTTTTATGAAATATTTTGATTTTTTACTTCTTTTTTAGCCTGTTTCCAGAGTTTGTCATATTCTTCAAAAGTATAAGTTTCCATCGGCTTGTCAGGATTTTGGGCAGCTATTTCTTCCATTTTTCTGAATCTTGCCGCAAATTTTCTGTTAGCTTTTAAAAGAGCCTGTTCTGCATCTATTTTATTCCAGCGGGCAAGGTTAACCGCAGCAAACAGTATATCCCCGAGTTCTTCTTCCGCATTTTGCTTATCGTTTTTTGCAACTGCCTGTTTAAACTCCAGTGTTTCAGATTCAAAACAGTCCCACAAAGCTTCTTCATCAGGCCATTCAAACCCTTTTTTTACGGCATTTTTGCTGATTTTTTGGGCACTCATCAAGGCTGATTGAGCCTTAGATATCCCGTCCATAGCGGATTTTCTGTGTTTTTTTTCTTCAGCTTTGAGCTTATCCCAGTTTGCCAGAATATCTTCTGTTCCGTTCACTTTTGTATTGCCAAAAACATGCGGATGCCGGTGTACAAGCTTGTCAGATATGCCTTTTGCAACATCATCAATATCAAAAGCTTTTTCTTCTTTTGCTATTTGAGCGTGCAAAACCACCTGAAGCAAAACATCGCCGAGTTCTTCTTTCAGGTGTTTCATATCGTTATCTTCGATTGCATCTACAGCCTCGTAGGCTTCTTCTATCATATTTTTTTTAAGAGAATAATGAGTTTGTTCTCTGTCCCAGGCGCAGCCGTTTTCACTGCGTAAAGTTTCAAGTATGTCGATAAGACGCTCAAGATTAGGATATTTAGGTTTTTGTGTTGTTTCCATAACTAACTGCCCGAAACTATTATTGTAAAGTCACTGTGCACACAATACATTCTCACTGGGTCATAAACAAATTGGGACGTTTTTACCTCGGGTATTTGTTTTTTCAACCAGCTTACAAAATCACTTGTAACCGCAGCATTGTGACCGATAATTTGTGAATGCGGAAGATGTGCTCTGCCGATACAGTTAACTTCATAGCCTGAATTTTCAAGCTGGTCTTTTATTCTCATTGCTTCATCTTCTTTGTCAAAAGCATACATAATGCCTGCGACAAGTTTTTTATCTGTCGGAGAAGGTTTGGCTCTGTAAACCATTCTGTCTATAACCTCCTGAGTTTTTTCAGGGTCTAAAATCCAGTAGCTTATATAACCTTTTTTAGAAGGCGCACCGGGAAGTGTTGCAAACTCAACATCGCTCATATTTATATTTCTTAAAGCCGCTGCAATATGCGACATTTCGTACAAAGAAAGATTTGTTTTTACATAAGCTGAGGCAATATTTAACACCTCAGGGATTTTGGGAATAACGGAAGGTGACTGCAATTTTTCGAGCACGGCTTTTACAAACCACTGCTGTCTTGCGGTTCTGCCTATATCACCAAGCCCGTCTTTACGGAATCTTAAATAGCCTTCCACCTGATTGCCGTTAAGAACATGCAAACCTTTTGAAAGATTTATATGAAGATGCCCTGCATTGTCGTTGTAATACATGTCTTTTTCGATGTAAACAGGCACTCCGCCTAAAGCATCAACAAGCTTTTTAACACCGTCATTATTTATTACTACATATTTGTCTATTTTAACCCCTAAAGTTTCTTCTACGGTTCTAACCGTTAAATCAATTCCGCCTAAAGCGTGAGCCGCATTAATTTTTTGCACACCGTGATCCCCTGCCAGATATACCTTACTGTCACGGGGGATAGAAATTGCGTTAATTGAATGTGTAGCAGGGTCAAGGTTTATCAAAATCATTGTGTCAGAACGGGTGCCTTTAAACTTATCGGCATTTTCTCCGTTAGAATCAACGCCTACAACAAGAATATTCTGTCTTTGCTGCAAAACAGGAAGCGAAAAACCTTTTTGTTCTTTAGGGTCAATATCTTCCACAATATTCATCAGCATTTTAGTGTATTTGTTATCTACGCCGGCATATCCGATATACGCAAAAGCAGCTGCAATAACTACGATTACAGTCAACATCAATCCGGCTATCATACGACCGAAGCTGTTTTTAGCTTTAGAAGGTTTCTTCTTATGTTTATACAAATACTGGTCATATTGCTCATTTTTGTCTTTTAATTCTTTCATCTCGACTATATCCTTGTTGTAAAAAAAAATAGAATAACTAACCATTAATTATTAAATATATTACTTCAAAAAAATAAATTTATATATACTAAATTTAAATCAACTAAAGATTTTTTATAATTTTTCGCTTATAATTATTTACATTATGGATTATCAAGAAATCAGACAAAAAATTACAGACGCAAAAAGAATTGTCTTTAAATTCGGTACAAACGTATTAAGAAACGACTTTAAAGAAATTTCTCTGTCAAGAATATACACTTTTATTGAAGACACAGCTCTTTTAAAAAAAACAGGCAAAGAGCCTATTATTGTAACCTCGGGTGCTGTAGGACTGGGGGCTAAAAGGCTGGGTACGGATTCATCGATAAGCATGTCAGTAAAACAGGCATGTGCCGCAGTCGGACAATCAAGACTTATGTCTATTTATGAAGACGGTTTTGACAAATACGGTATTGTCACAGCCCAAATACTTTTGACAGAAGAAGACTTTACACACAGAAGAAAATACCTCAGTTTGCATGACACACTTAACACATTAATAAATATGGGAACAATCCCCGTAATAAATCAAAACGACACTGTGTCCACAGAAGAATTGGACTTTTATCAGGACGCTTTTGAGGTAAGTTTTTCCGATAACGACAAACTCTCGGCTCTTGTTGCCAGTGAGCTTGATGCGGATTTGTTGGTTGTATTGTCTGATATTGACGGGCTTTTTGATGACAATCCAAAAGTTAACCCCGAAGCTAAAAAAATTGATGTGGTTGAAAAAATTACGGAAGATTTTGAAAACTTTACAAAAAATGCCCTCAGTCCCGTAAGCGGCGGCAGAGGCGGAATCAAAACCAAACTTGAGGCAATGAAAGTTGTCACACGCTCAGGCGGAACAGCTGTTATTGCTAACGGAAAAACACCGCATATAGTAAAACGTCTTTTTGATACAAATGAAACGGAAAAACTCGGCACAATATTTTTGCCCACCGAAAATCTGACAAATAAAAAACGCTGGATAGCCTACGCAACAAATATTCAGGCACGTATAACAGTAAATGACGGTGCAAAAAAAGCTCTCACGGAAGAATACAAAAGCCTTTTGCCTATCGGCATAATAAACATTGAAGGCGACTGCCAGAAAGGTGATATTGTCAGCATTGTGGATACGCAGGGCAATGAATTTGCACGTGGAATGGTTAATTACAACTGTTCCGACTGCAAAAGGATTATGGGGCGTCATTCAGACGATATTCTCACAATTCTCGGCTACAAAAATTATGATGCTGTTATTACACGTGACAATATTGCTTTGCTCTAAATAAAAATCTCATTATGGAACATCTGTACAGACGGTTTAAGTTATTTTTTATTTACAACCACATATTTGTACATATTATTTTTTGGTGCATTGTTGCCCAGTTTGATTATTTTTTCCAATGCAAATTTTAAAAAATTTTCTTTCTTTTCACTTTGAAAAAGCCTAATCTTTGTCGGTTGAAAATCAGCCATTGAAAGCGCAACATTTACGCTTTTCTTAGGTTCAAATCTTGTAAACGTAACATAAGGCAAGCCTTTTTCATTTATACCTGCATCGACACGCAGCCTTGTCAAAAAAAATGACGAGTCAATATTTTTTCTTGCCTGATTAAGTTTTTCAAATTTGTTGTGTTCTATTGAATATTTCACAATTTGTTTTAACGACTCGCTGTGCAAAAATTTTGCGCCGAAAGAAGGGGATTTTGTATAGTTTTTATTTATTTGCATTTTTTATCCTTATTTTATGTTTAACGGATTATTTTCATAACCTTGTCAGTAGATGTTTTAATAAAATATGAAAATAAATTTTTTTGCGTGGAAAAATTTTTCATATAGTCAACTTCCCCCCGACTGCTCGTTGAACCTGTGCAATAAAAAAGCCCATTATTTAACAACAAGTCCTGCACAGCCAACAAATGCGTGGAGTCAAGCTCTCATACAAGCGAAGTCACACTCAGACATATTAACGGTGTAAATTTTTTTGATTTTATCTTTTGCTGTTGTAAAATAAAAAATAATAAGACTATGGAGGTTTACAATGGAATTAGATGTTATACAAAAAGTTGACCCTGAGGTTGCACAGGCAATAGAAAAAGAATTGCACAGACAGCAAAATACCATAGAATTAATTGCAAGCGAAAATTTCACCTCTCCTGCTGTTATGGCGGCATGCGGCTCGGTATTAACAAACAAATATGCGGAAGGTAAACCTCATAAAAGATTTTATAACGGCTGCGAAAATGTTGATGTTATTGAAGAACTGGCACAAAAAAGAGCATGCGAACTTTTCAAAATGGATCACGCAAATGTCCAGCCGCACAGCGGTGCACAGGCTAACATGGCTGTTTTTATGTATGCTTTAAAAATCGGAGATACTGTTTTAGGTATGGATTTATCTAACGGCGGACACTTAAGCCACGGTTCACCGGTCAATTTTTCCGGCATAAATTACAACATTGTAAGCTACGGCGTAGACGAAAACGGAACAATTAACTATGACGAAGTTGAAAAACTAGCAAAAGAGCATAAACCAAAACTTATAATTGCCGGTGCAAGCAACTACTCCAAAATAATAGATTTCAAAAGATTCCGTGAAATTGCCAATTCCGTCGGTGCTTATCTGATGGCAGATATTGCGCACATAGCGGCACTTGTAGCAGGCGGTGTACATCCGTCACCTGCAGGATACGCTCATTTTGTCACAACAACCACTCACAAAACCCTGAGAGGTCCAAGAGGCGGTATTATTATGTGTGACGCAGAACATGCTGCAGGTATTGATAAAGCAGTATTTCCCGGCATGCAGGGCGGACCGTTAGAGCATATTATTGCAGGTAAAGCAATTGCGCTGAAAGAAGCACTTGACCCATCTTTTAAAGAGTATGCGGCACAAATCGTAAAAAATGCCAAAGCTCTTGCTAACGGTTTGATGGATGAAGGTATGGATATTGTAGGCGGATGCACTGAAAACCATCTTATGACACTGGATTTAAGAAAATTCAACAAAACAGGCAAAGACATTGCAAATGTTCTTGAAACCGTCGGTATTACAGCTAACAAAAATACAGTACCAAACGACCCGCAGAGTCCTTTTGTTACAAGCGGTGTAAGGCTCGGTGCCGCTGCAGTTACAACAAGAGGTTTTAAAGAAGATGACATGGTAGAAGTTGCAAAAATTATTGCTTCTGCCGTTACTGCATCTGATAATGAAATTGCACTTAAAAATCTGAGGGAACGTTCGCTGAAATTATGTAAAAAACACCCTTTATATGAAGGAATGAGAGTATAATGATTCCGCTAAAACTTACAAATGCACATATTTTAGGAATGATAATGGCATATTTGCTGGGATTTTTTATTATGCCTTATGTCATCTGGTTTGCAAAGAAAAATAATCTTGTTGACAAACCAAATGAAAGAAAAATTCATCACGGTCCCATCGCAAGGTTAGGCGGTATTGCCATCTGGGCAAGCTCGATGCTTTCCTTTTTATTGCTGGTAATTTTAAGTTATTATCCGTACGGAAAACTGTTGTCAGGCATATTGATGGGCGGATCTTTAATGTTTCTGCTCGGGTTAATTGATGATATTTACGGATTAAATGCAAAATTCAAACTGATGATACAAATTGCTATTGCCTCAATAGTCTTTTTGCTCGGAATAAGCGTAAGCACTATTTATAACCCGTTCGGTGAACCGGTGCAACTCGGGCTGATTGTATCATACATAGTAACAGTCCTGTGGATTGTAGGTATATCAAATGCACTTAACTTTATCGACGGAGTCGACGGATTGGCAGGCTCTATTGTTACAATAAGTGCAGTAACATTAGGGCTTATTGCGGTAGATATGGCACCTTCTAACGAAATTAGCGCATTAATTGCCTTCATCCTTGCAGGCTCAATGCTTGCATTTTTAACCTACAATTTTCATCCGGCAAAAATTTTTATGGGCGATTCCGGCTCATTGTTTGCGGGCTTTTTGCTTGCAACGCTTTCCATCACAGGGGTTATGAAATCACCTGAATTAACAATGTTTGTGCCGTTCTTTATACTGGCTGTTCCTATCATTGATATAACTTTTTCTTCACTGAGAAGAATAGCAAAAGGCGTATCACCTTTTACGCCCGATGCGGAACATTTGCACCACAAGCTTTTACACAGAGGTTTTTCACAAAACCAGACGGTTTTAATTCTCGCATCGGTGGCTGTTATATCGGGTGCAATAGCAAGTTTTATCGTTGGAACCTCTTTAAAATTCTTTATTTATGCAATTTTAATTTCTGTTATAATGCTGTTATTAAGCTTTATGGCAAGCAAAAACAAAGATTAGGATATGGGTAAGGCAAAAAAAAGAAATTTTCAAAGTTGTGTTAACTCAGGCTCCTCTATAGGGGTGCTGCCTGCCTGCTGTACAAGAGAAGAAGCTGTCAGATTTATTATAAAAAATATTAAAGCCAACGATTTTGGCACAAGCACAAAAGATGTAATAAGTCTTTTCGGCATTACGGCTGAAGAACTAGCCGAAGCCGGTGCAACTTATGAAGATTTGCTTGCACTTAAAACAGTTTTAATATAACCGCTTAAAATTAAAATCCTACTCTTATATTATGTGCAAATAAGTAATATTTTATAAAATAAAAACTATTACAAAATAGAGGTGATTTATGAGTATAGATTTATTTAAAGCTTTTTCGTGCGTTACCGAAGATAAGCACTGGATAAAAAAAATAGTTATCGGCGGTGTATTAACTCTATTTACCTGGATTTTCCAGATAGTGGCAGCTTTGTTGCCGGAACAGTCAAACCGATTATGGTGGGAATTTTTAATTTTTATAATTACAGCTATTTTAATTTTATATTTGACAGGGTTTATATTTTCCACCCTGCGCAAACAGATAAATGAAAAAACAAACCTTATGTCCGAATGGTCGGAAAAAAATCTGCTATTAACCGGTTTCAAATCTTTTGTTGCTTTAACGATATTCACTGTTGTCTGGGCAATTATAGATATAATACCACTGCTGCTTTTGCTGGTATCATTAAGTTCAGGTAATTTGCTTATATCACTTTTAGGGCTGGTCTGTATTCCAATTATGATGCTTTTGCTTTTGCTCACATATCTGGTATTACCGTTATTTTTTGCTTGTTACGGCAAAACTTTTAAAATCCTGTCAATTTTGGACTTTAAAAGGGTATTTATCATGTTTAAAAATTATCAGCCTAAAGTCTGGCTTTTATTTGGTTTAGGGATATTATATACAATTATAGGTTTTATTATATGCGTAATTTTTACTATTTCTATAATAGGTATAATAGCACTGCCTTTTTTGTATTTTTATTTCTTCATTGTTTACAACAACCTTATTGCGCAATTTGCACGTGAGATAGATATAGACTCGTTATATAAGGATAAAGACAAGCTTGAAGTGGTATATGCTGACAACCCGCCTCAAGAGTAAAACATTAACTGATACAAAAAAGTACAGGTATTTAATGCCTGTACTTTTTTATTATTACCATAATCCAAAAGGATTTTGATTGCTGCGGATTAAATAAGGTTGTTTTTTTCCAGCTCTTTTCTTATTTTGTTTAAGCCCGATTGAATAATTCTGGAAATACGTGACGGAGAAATATTAAAATCATCGGAAAGCTCTCTCAGTTTTTTATCTTGAAAGAACTTTGCCTCAATAAGTTCACGCTCTCTTGCCGGAAGTTTTTTCATCGCTTCTTTTATTGCACTGCTCATCTCATGAAAATCAGCAAGTTCAGCCGGTGTTCTGGCGGTATCCTTTATTTGTGTAGGGTTTTCAGCCTCAGCCATTTCATCTATGGACAAAATGGTTTTGTAAACAGCCTCTCTTATATCGTCATGCATAGTTTCGTCATCATCTGATATAGAGGGATTTTCCTGCTTTGTCTTTTGCGAATACCATTTGTATCTGCGTCTGACTTCGTTTCTTATTGCCCATTTTATTGCGGTAGAAATATAAGAGTTATTGTAATTTGTCATATCGGAAGTCGAACACAGATGATGAACCACCTGAGTACCGATATTAACGAGTTCCGAAAAATCTATAAGATAAGATGACGAGAGTTTTTTAAACTCAATTTTTGCAATGGTTTCTATAAGTTCGTTATACTCTAACAGACTTTTTCTTATAGCAGCCCTTGTACTAATGTCCATTTGTTCTCGCTTTTTGGTCATGGATTCTATAAAAACATTCGGTACTAATATTTTAAATTAAAAATACCAAACTGTAAAATAATTATAAACTTTTGTAATTGTTTAATAAAAATTTGGCAATATTCACGCATATATCTACTTTTTTAAATTAAGGGTGCAGGTTATAGGTCAATCTTCAGCCTGACTCTGAAATAAATTTTCTCGTAGTGTTTTTAACCAAAATCGGAAGGTTGGAAAAATGAAAATATCCTTTAATAACGTATCTTTTAAGCCGCAGGAACCTGACAAAAACAAAAAGCCTCAGCCTAAAAAGACATTGCCGCCGCAAATACAAAAAGCAGTGACAAAAGCTAAAACAGGGGCAATCATAGGATTGTTTTTACTTCCGACGCTCGGGATTGTAAAAAACTGTTCAACAGGTAAAGACCCGAACAAAATTGTTATTGTCGATGCTCCGGCTGACACTACGAACCGTGAAAAATATGTAGAAGTAAGTGAACCGTCAGTATATGTTATAAAAAGCGGCGATTCGCCTGCAAAAATAGCTAAAAAACACGGGATTTCTACAAGAAGACTTCTTGCCTTCAACAACATGGATGAAAAATCCTTAATTTATCCTAACGATACATTATTGATTCCCGAATCATTTACGGCAAAAAATATCGAATCTCTCGAAGATGTCGCAAAAATGTCAGGTATAAGCGAAGATTATCTGGAAACCCTCATCGATTTTGAAAAATTCCATAACAAAATTTATAAAGACCGCAACGGCAATGAAACTATCGGTATCGGACACCTTGTAAAACCTGATGAAAGAAGCCTCTACAGAGGCAAAACCCTCAGCGATGAAGAAGTCTATACTTTATTAGCGCAGGATATACTTGATATTGAAGCTGATTTAAAATCAGTTATAAACGCACAGGCTTACAAAGACATGCCCGCACACCTTAAAGAATCTGTCTTTGACCTTGCTTTTAACAAAGGCATAGGTGCAATAAGCGATAACGAAAAATTGTTAACAGCCTTGAACAACGAGGACTATGCAAATGCTGTAGCAAATTTAACACAGGATTATTCTGTCGTAACAAACGCTAAAGGGCAAAAAGTCCACAAACCTGCTGCAGGTTTAAGCAAACGCCGTATATATAATATCGCCAATGCGTCAGAAATTTTCAAAAACGGTATGCCTGATGTAGTGGCAGACTCTGCTCAGGCTGTTTATCAAAGAGGCTTGAACTACCTTGAAGCAGAAAAGAACAAAGGCGACATCTCCGCAGCAGCCTATGAAAATGTTGTTAAAGAATACAAAGCACTTGCATACGAATGGACAGACGGAAAAATCGGCACAGAAGGTGAAATTGCCAAACAAAAAGCTGACAAAGCGGAAACTCAAATATCAACACCATCAAACGCTTCAACCGTAACTGACAAAACCGCCATATACGTAAACGGTCGTAAAACCAACTGGAATGTAAGCACCCTGTACGCTGACTGGGAAAAAACAGCCAAAAGACAGCTCAGATATGTAAAACGTCCTTTACCGGAAATTGACAAAAACGGCAATATTACAGCTTATGTAAAAACTTTTGCACCTACGGGCAAAGGCAAATTATCCGGCAAAACAATACTTATAAACCCCGGTCACGGCGGAGCAATGAACAATATTGACAAAAACGGAAAAATAAATGTAAACTTTGACCCCGGCACAAGTAATGCCGTTATGAACCCTAAGAACCCGAACATTGAAACAACGCAATTTATCGGCAACGGCGGTAAATCGCTTGAAGAATGGGTTGTAAACCAGAGAATAGCCGACGAACTCGTCAAAAAAATTAACAAAGAAGGCGGCAAAGTCGTCTATGTCCAGGGGTCTGTCTACAGCGCAATGAAAGCAATAAGAAACCTTCAGAAGCAAGATAAGATAGATATGATTGTCAGCCTGCACAGCAACTCAAGCGGCGGCAAAAGAGGCATACACGTTTATGCCAACAACAGAGGCGGACTCGACAAAAAAGACGATGCACTCGCAAAAGCCATTGTTGACCAGCTCAACGAACACAGCTGGTTTAGAGGCATAACAGAGAAAAAATCAAAATCTTTAGGTGTGCTTTCTGCTAGCGGCAGAACCACTTCTCCAGTTCCTGGCGTATTAATCGAAACAGGCGACCTCAAAAACGAGTCTGATGTTGCTAACCTCAATTCCCGTGATTTCAAAAACCTCTTAATCGACGGCATATTAGAAAGTCTTAAAAATTATAAATAATTAAATCTGTTATACTTTACATTTTAAAAAACATATACTTTTTGCACAAATGCGCTACAGCTCATATAATTATAGTGTATGAGTTTAAGTGAAGCTACAAAAAGATATTTAAAAGATTTTTTAATTTATCTTGAGGTCGAAAAAAACTTTTCGCCCCACACAATACGTGCCTACAACTCGGATATTTTAAGCTTTTTAGTATGGCTGGACACAACGCCGCTAGAGCAAACCGACCATACAAAATTAAAAGATTATCTCGTTTTTATACAGCGTTTTGATTATTCCAAAACAACGCTTTCTCGCAAAATTGCAGCAATAAGAACCTTTTACAGGTTTTTGTACAGAGAAAAAATTATAGAAAATAACCCTGCAAACAGTGTCCATGCTCCCAAGAAAAATAAAAGCCTGCCTAAATTTTTAACAGGTACAGAGATTGAACAAATACTAAACAATATTAAAATCACAACCCCTGCAGGGTATCGAAATCGTACAATACTTGAACTATTGTACGCTACCGGTATGAGAATTTCAGAGATGAGTAATCTCAATTTCGGCAATCTCAATCTTGAAGAAAACGAAATTACGGTCATGGGCAAAGGTGCGAAAGAAAGAATTGTACTGGTTTCGCAGCGGGCAAAAGATTTTTTGGAAAAATATATAAAAAATGTCCGCTATATGGTTGCAGAGGAAGGAACTAAACCTGAGGAAAACGAAGACAGCCCCGTGTTTATCAACAAAACAGGCTACAGGCTCCAGCCGCAGAGTATCCGCACAGTGCTTAACGATATTGTAAAAAAAATAGAACTGCCCAAAAAAGTTACTCCGCACGTATTTCGCCACAGCTTTGCCACAAAACTTCTCGAAAACGGTGCTGATTTAAGGGTTGTACAGGAGCTGCTCGGGCATGCGTCGATTTCAAATACCCAAATTTACACTCACGTATCGACAGAACGACTAAAAGCGGTGTATGATAGTACTCATCCGAGGGCGTAATTAACTGCCGAAAAAGATTTATTATTTTAACAGAGGGAAAAAATATGTTTGATGTAATCACAATAGGAAGCGCAACAATAGACTCTTTTGTGGAATCTGATGCCGCAAATGTAGTATCCGTAAGCACAAAAGCCAACAGTATAGATTTTATGTCTTATCCGTACGGTGCTAAAGTTGAAGTAGAAAGCTACAAAACCGCAGTAGGCGGAGGCGGGCTTAACGCTGCAGCAAACTTTGCACATCTCGGTGCAAAAACCTCAGCCATCTTCAAAATAGGTGATGATTTTCAGGGTCGTAATATCCTTGAAAAAGTTCAAGAAGCAGGGGTAGATACATCTCTTGTTGTAAAAAGCAAAACCGAAAATTCAGGCTCCTCTGTTATCCTGCTAAGCTTTGAAGGAAACAGAACCGTGCTTGCTTACCGTGGGGCAAACGGTAAAATTAAAGAAGAAGACATAAACTTTGATGCGGTAAAAAAAGCAAAATGGCTCTACATTGCCCCTTTAAACGGAGAATCAGGGGCTGTACTGGATAAACTTGCTCATTTTGCAGAAGAACACGGTACAAATGTTGCCATAAACCCCGGCAGCTCCAGCCTGAAAAGAGGTCTTAAATACTTTGAAAAAATTCTCTCAACAGCAGAAGTCGTTGTTATGAACAAAGAAGAAGCCTCGCTTGTCACAAAAATTCAGGTTCGTCCCGACACTAAAACCGAATCTTTTTCAACAGAAACAATACATCCCGATATTAAATCAATGCTTGATAAATTAAAATCAACAGATGCAAAGGTTGTAATCATAACGGACGGAAAACACGGCGTATATGCTTATGACGGCAAAAAATACTACCGCTGTCCGGAGTTCCCCGCTAAAGTAGTAAGCACTCTCGGTGCTGGCGATGCTCTTTCTTCAACCTTTACGGCTGCACTGGAATATACAAACTGGGATATAAAAAAATCACTGATGCTTGCTTCCGTAAACGCAGCCTCGGTTGTATCGCACTTCGGGGCGCAGGAAGGATTTTTAACCTTTAAACAAATGGAAGAAAGATTAAAACAAACACCTGCTTTCAGGGTAGAAGAATTTTCATATAGTCAACTGACGCCGACTACTCGTTGAACCTGTGCAATAAACAAGTGCATTTTTTAACAACAAGTCCGGCACAGCCAACAAGTGCACGGGGGCTACCTCTCTGAAACAATGCTTAATTGTTTCGCCGGCAGAGTTAAAATTCCAGACTCGGTGCAACACTCAAACAAAATAAAAACAAAGGGCTAAAGTTTATCACCTTAGCCCTTTATTTGATACGGACATTTTGTACATCGTGCCTTTGGCACAAGCACAAGATTGTCTTCTAAATCATACATTTTTGCTATTCTTGTTATTAGTTTTGAGCCGCAGACAGGACACTCAAGATCAGCTATGTCATGGGCGAGAATTTTTGTTTTAATATACAAACTTGCCTCGTTATCCGGCAGCAAAGACAAGTTAGGGTGTTTTTCGTACTTTTTTATGTCGGCAGGGTTGAGTTTTAATCCTCTTGCGAGTTTCTGACGGATAGTGGAAGCTAAAAAAAGTTCCTGACCTGATTCTATATCTTCTATAATTTTTAAAGACAGAGCCGACTTTTTAGCCAGCCCTGTCTGTGATAAACCGAGTTTTTCTCTTGTTTGAGAAACAAAT
>CALUSA010000003.1 GCA_944323275.1 Candidatus Gastranaerophilales bacterium | reverse complement strand
TATTTACATCTTGTGCATTTGCACAGTTTGATAATGATAATATCGACAGCGTTGCTGCCAATAATAACTTTTTCTTCCCTTTCTTTTCCATATTTTTCCCTCATATTTTTACACCGTTTTATCTGTTTTGGTGTAAAAAATTTTAAAATCTTAGCAGTATTAAATTTCTAACTGCTAAGATTTTTTTCAACTTTCAATTTTTACACCATTCAAATTTTTCTTATTTGTGATATGATAATTTCTATGGTAGTTATGCACCAAAACAGATAATCTGATGTGTAATTTTATGGTGTATCCAGAGGATTTATAGCTCAAAGTTGTTATAAGAGAAGTCTATTTCTTCTTGCGCTATTCCAATATATCGCAAGGTAATTGCAGGGCTTGAATGGTTAAGTATCTTTTGTAACAGTGCAACATCATTATACTGCTTGTAAAAATGGTAGCCAAAAGACTTTCTCATAGTATGCGTGCCTACATTTGCCGTTATTCCAAGCTGGTTGCAAGCCTCATTTAGAAGCCTATACACCTGCGAGCGGTCAAGTCTGCAATGCTTCTTGCCAATAAACAATGGCTCTTTATCCAATAGAGAATAACTTTTACAGCGGTCATTCTGCAAATAGTCTTTAATTAAGACTTTCAGTTTAGTATTCAGCGGAAATTTCTTATACTTTCCTGTTTTCTTCTCTTTAATTTCAACATAATTTTTGCCCTCTACATCCTCTACATTCAATCCGAGAATGTCTGAAACCCTAAGCCCTGTGTTAATGCCAAAGGCAAATATAAGGCGGTTTCGCTTGCTGTGATTTTCTAAAAACTCCTCAATGCGCTCTAAATCTTTCTTGCTTTTAATAGGCTCTACAATATTTTTCATAATAACATTCCTTTCTGCACCGTTTTTGTTCTACTGGTGCAAAAAAGAATTTAACAATTAAATCCATTTATAAAATGAAATAATCTCACCTCAAGAAGTTCGTTTAACAGTAATAAATGTTTGTAACGGTTTAAATAATACTACGGTTATATTTTTCTGTAGCTGGGATAAACCGAGCGTAGTTTAATAATGGAGGACATTCTATGTCTAAAGTAAAGTATACATGTTACATACCGGTACGTGTAGCAGCGCAATTAGAAGAACTATATGACAATGGCTACTATGGCATAAACGACTATATCATAGAAGCTATAGAAGAAAAGCTCGAGCGTGATGAACGTCTGAATGATGATTAGTGCTGCTTTGGGATTAAATAGGGTAGAAAACTACCCTATTTAATTAAATAAAAAGTCTGCAAACTAGTAAAAATATATGTTTAAACGCTACTCATGCCGGCAATTCCTATACTATACTATTGCCGACAAATTTACAGTTAGGTAGCAACGCTCTTTTTCTAGCGTTCTACCTACTTTATAACCTAATTTTAAGAAATAAACAAAGGAGGAAAGAATGTATTGGGTAAAAAAGTACAATGACGCTATTGTACAAGGCAAGCAACTTATTGGAGATAAGGTCTTACGAAAATTTCTCAGAGATTATTTTCATGATGTTCCCTTGTTAGAAGAAGTGAGGTTTCCTAACTTCACTGCGGATATGCTGTTTATTTTCCCAGAGCAAACAATATTAATGGGAGTTGAAGTCAAGTCTGATAGGGATAGCTTATTCAGGCTTCCATACCAATTAGATGGTTACTTAAGTTATTGCAATAAAGTTGTAGTGGCTACAACTATTATGCATGAGCCAGAAGTATTAAAAATACTGGAAGATGAGAGATATGAAGATGTTGGTTTGTGGGTTTACAGAATGGAACAAGGAGAGAAGTTTTTTAATGAAATAAAAGAGCCTGTTTGCGCCAATTTAATAAGCGTGAACAGTAAGTGGATAAGCAGAAAACATCAGCTCTATCAATGGCTATATATGTTAGAAGTAATTTGGGATAAATGGGAAGGAAGGCAAATATGAAAACGTCCGTTTATATAAATAAGGAAAATGAAGAAAAGTTGAAAGAATTGCTCAAAGTTAATCCAAAGTTGTCGACATCTGGCATAATCAATGAGGCATTAGAGGATTATTTCAATCATTATAACTTTGATACTTCAGAATTACGATGTAAAAAGGATTATAGGGTTGTCATTTTGCGCTTACATAAGGAAGTAGTAAGATTATTGGTGCAGTTAAAAAGGAATTTTTCTGCAAAAGTTGTCAATGAATTAATAATGGTTTTAATTGTAAGAGAATTTGGAAATCAATCCGGACGGAAAAAGTTTCCAGACCGTTTATATATGCCTTTAAAATATATTAATAAACTTATTTGCCAATTATCGAAAAAGGCGGATATACTTAATGTTAGCAAAATTGAATAGGCTATAACGTAGATAATTACTGGAATTAGTATAATTTGAGGTATTACCTTTTGTATATCACACAAAAAGGCATAACAAGCTAAAACCCTAGTCTGACAAGGAATACGGCTTAGCCACAATTCACCAATTTCTCTGATTAAATTTGTAAGTGGATACTAAATCCACGTAGGTACTACGTACCTTACAAATTTACCCCCTACTCAATCCAATCATCAATGAACTCTTTTGCAGAAAATTTGTCATTGAGCTTGGTAACTTTAAAGTAATTTCTTTTGTTGTTAACTTTCGCTGTAACTCTTTAAGACAAGCACTCATATTACTCCTTTCTGTGTGCTATGCACACTTAATATTACTGTCTGTTTTTGAACTCCATTGAAGCAATAAATCTACAACACCAAAGAGATTATTCTGAATTTCAACAGCCTGTGCGTTAGTAATCGGAGTCGCTTGGTAGTGTTGAAATTCTTTCTTTGTTATCTCTATGAAGTTGTATGTTTTTACTTGCTTCATTGTTGTCCTCTAAATTTAGGCACAAAAAAATAACCCCATTTGATAACGCTACATTTCTGTAGCCTCTCTTAGTAGGTCGGTAGCTGACTAAGCTACCAACTGGTGATTACCTTGAAAATCGCCATAAGGCTATTTAGTTGTGCCGTTCAATGTTTTTTTCACTGAACACAAATTATTATATCATAAAAATCTGATTTTGTCAACTAAAAACCCTTGCTATGACTGGATTTGAGGCGAGATACTATTTTATACAAATTTTAAAATTTGTCAACCCCTTTCAAAATTTTCAAGCTATTATTGGGCTTTCGCTTTTTCATTCAGATAGGATAAAATCTCCAATATTAACTATCTTAGAAATGAAGTAAGTTTCTTTATAATCTCGAGCAAATTCTAGGCAACTTCATTTTTTACTATGAAACTCTGTCCTAAAAAATATGTTTATCGCCATACTTTCCAATATATTTTCATCAACTACACCATAATTGTATTCGAGAATGTATCGTCGTTGAAACGATATATTTATAGATGCAAGTCCATCTATTTATAAACGATTTTCATAAGGTTTATTTTGGTGTAATTGATATAGTTCATTCCCTTTTGTAATAAATTGAAACTCTATTATATTATCTACACATATTTTCAAATATATTTTTCTCAATTTCTCCGAAAAGTTGATTAAAATTGTTTACTTTCTCATTCCGTGAAAATTCTTCAAAAGCTTTATATAAGATTTCTCTTATTAAAGGTTCAATATAATCTTTTATAAATACAAAAAGAGCTTTAGTATCAGAACAATCTTTATCCTTTATAAATTTCTTTAAAGTGTCAAAACATTCCCTCTTAATATAACCATTATGTACTATACAACTTCTTAATTGATAAAAAATATCTAACATTTTTCTGCAATCACGTTTCAAGAAGGCTGAAGTTCTTAATTTTAATCTATAGTTTAACTCTTGTTCAAGACCAGCAAGCACAGAACTTTCAAGCACAATGGCTAATTTTACAATTCTGTCGTATGTGCTTGTAGTATTGTAGTACTGCATAAAATAACCAATAGGAACAACCGCTTCATTAGAATAAGGACGAACTATAAGACATGTCTGTTTTAATTTTTGGATTGTTTCGGAAGTAAAGTTGTATATATCTTCAAATAATGCTTCATCAGCTGATAACCAACTATACATACACTCAAGATTCGTCGAAAAATCAATTGTGATAGTCCCTTGGGTATTTGCTGTAAATTGATAACAGCGATTAACCTGACATCTTCCTTTTTGAGTTAGTCTTAATGCTAATAACAAATGATTCAATAATCCTCTTTCTAAATTCTGAAAATTGTTAAAGACCGTATTGTCATAATCATGTTCTATTTCATATTCTTTGATAATCAGATATTGAGCTAATGGACGTGTTACCATCATACCTGCCTTAGGGATTTCAATATCTTCTTCAAGCCAACGTACGAAAGCAGTATGTTCATTAGTTATTACTTTAGACTTATACTCTTCAAAAAATATTTTGTTAGAAATTATTTTATAACCATCAAGAAGTTCAGTATTAAGTACATCATTATCAACTGAAACATTATAAATGGGCAAAACAATAGATGCTTTCATTAATAGTACTCCATAATTACTAATTCATTATAGTTCAAAAGTATTCAAATTTATGCCACATTTTCCAACAACCAGGTTCTGAACTCGTAAACTCTATGGTATTTTTTCAAAAAAGAGACAGGTTTATCCTGTCTCTTTTTATTTATGTTCATTATAAAACTCTTATGCAATTTTAAGATTATAACCCAAAGTTTTTAGGATTTTGGCAAGAGTATCAACTTTGGGGACTCTTTTGCCATTGAAAATTTGATACAACATAGCTCTGTCAATTCCTGCTTTTTCACAGAAACCGGAAATACTATCTCTGGATTTTATCACCAGTTCTAAAGAACGAAAGAATGCATTGAAATCTCCATCGTTGATATATTCTGCCAGGCTTTCATTCATATATTCTTTTTGAAATTTCTCATCTTTTAGTTGTTCTATAATAAAATCATTTAATTCTGTCATAATTATTTCCCTTCATATTTTGTAAATAACTTTGGGCAATCTTAATATCTTTTTGCTGATTAGATTTATCTCCGGCATATAAAAGAATTACAACAATATTATTTTCTATTGTGTAATAAATTCTATAACCTTTACCGAAAAAGAATCTTAATTCATAAAGATTTGAAGCAATTTGCTTATAATCTCCAAAATTATCATCGTATAACCGTTCAAGTCTTTTGATTATTTTCACCCTTGTCGTATAATCCAGAGATATAAGCCAATCTTTTACGGGTTCTTTTCCGTTTTCAAGTTGATAAAATTTTATTTGTTTCATACTCATATTGTAGCGTTTTCGCTACAATATGTCAATTACAACTGTTAATTGATATAATTATTATGCAGCATTTTCCAGCAGCCAGGTTCTGGACTTGTAAATCCTATGATATTTTTTATCCTCAAATATATAAAACACGACAAAATTCAATTTACACAGCTTTTATAAAACCAAAAGCAGCTGCCCAACCCGGACAGCTGCTTTTAATCAATTAACTTATTTATAGATAAGCTGAAGCATCAACAGCGGCTCTATCAGCTTCTGTTGCTTCAAAATAGCTGTATTGCATTTCTTCTGCGGCAAGACCTGCAAATAACGAACCGGGGAATATCATAACAGAGTTTCTCAATTGAGTTAAAGCAGAGTTATAAAACCTTCTTGCTGCAGATATATGTTCTTCTACTTCGTTATAAGTTTGCATAGCCTGTACCATTGTTGCATCGGATTTTAATTGAGGATAATTTTCAACCGACACAAGCAGCTGGCTCATCATATTATCTAACATACCTTCAGCGGCAAATTTTGCCTTTGAACCGGAAGGAGCGTTCATTGCCTGAGTTCTTAACTCTGTAACTTTAGTAAATATTTCGCTTTCATGGTCCATGAATTTTTTTGCAATAGTTAAAATGTTAGGCACAAGGTCATGACGTTTTTTCAACTGTACATCAATGCCAGACAATGCTTCTCTTACAGAGTTTTTATTTCTTATAACACTTGTATAAAGCCCGTAAAGCCACGCACAAGGAACAACTATTACTACCACAAGTATAATTAATTCAGTCATATAAATCTCCTTCTTATAAACTGCCATAATAATACCATAGTCGGCATTATTATTTATCATCTATATAAATTAATACCCATTTT
Source organism: Candidatus Gastranaerophilales bacterium (assembly GCA_944323275.1). Classification (GTDB taxonomy): domain Bacteria; phylum Cyanobacteriota; class Vampirovibrionia; order Gastranaerophilales; family Gastranaerophilaceae; genus Limenecus. The sequence goes on along the minus strand of CALUSA010000003.1, from coordinate 54,210 downwards.
TAGGGTAAAAATAACACTTAAAAACCAAAATTTAACAAATATTTACATTAAACCGTGACGTTGTATAGAATTTATCTGGTGCATTACATAACCACAGAATATAAAAATAGCTATTATTTCAACAATCACCCCAGCCATAGCCCATTTCCGCTGTACAAAATGCATTTCTTCAACATTTTGCCATTCATTATTTTCCCACGCCCATTCATTACCCTTAATACCGCAAAATATTGAAAAAATTGAAGACAATATAATTCCTACAAAAGGAATTAGAGCAAATAAAATCCATAAACAAGCAATAGGAGTTTTATTATAAAAGCCCCATATCGGTGTCAACAAACATGCACCCCAGTTAAAGCCATTTGTTGTCTTAGGAAAAGCCTGACCTTTTACCCGATATCTGTTTTCTTTTTTCAGCTTAGCTTCGTCATAAAATATCTGTAATTCAGAAGCTTTCTGTCTTGCTTCATTAGCATTTGTAATATGAGAGCGATGAGCTCTGTATCTTTCGTCAGACATCTGTTTCCTTCTTGTTGAAACTTGTATTTTTAATTATAACAGTATAACACCTTTTTTTAATCAGCGTCTATATAAAACCTATATTTTACACACATTAACCTTAACAATTCTACAAAGTATCATGACAAAATCTCTCGCCTGCGTTATATTAATTATAATAAGTCAGATTAATGAGGAACAGGGCTATTAACGACAAACTTCCAGATAATTCCGGTTCCAAAGCACAAGAAAAGACTACAGCAAAGTCTAATCCTAATAAAAACTTCAAGGCTAATGGAAATTCAAAAGGGGAAAATATGACAAGTCCGTTGACACAAACAAATACTTTTGTCGATATTAACAATGACAAAAGCAACCTTAGCGCATCATCTTTGCTGTCTAAAGCCGGTGTTCCAATTTCCCATATTGTCGCAGCGGACAATTATATGTTTGTCAAAAAAATTTACGGTACACCTGTTGTAAAAAGCAGAATTACAAATAAAGACAAAGCTCTTTTAGGAAAATACGATTTCAACCAGCTTGAATATACAACAATAAAACAAATTAATGAAGAACTTGAACTTTTAAAAAAATGGTCTTCTTCTCTTGATAAAAATCTTAAAACAGATGCAGACAATATTATCGATATCCGTTTAAAAGAACTCAAATATCTTGCTGCATGCCGCTATACACTTATTACCAATGAAATTTACAACGGCTATATAGCTCTTGAAAAATATTTTGAAGATATTTCCAAGTATTCAATATAAAAATATTAACATTTGTAAAAAAAGAAAATTAATATATCAAATATTTGAATATTAATGTTTTATCTTATATATAGGCAATTGTGTGAAAGATAAGGAAGTGTTATGTCTAAAGTTTTATTTTTAGTATCACCTACATTAAATTCTTTTGTGGATAGAAGAAAAGGGACAACAGGAAACAAAATTGACTGTGCTTTCCAGCACTTTAAAAACTCAACTATATCAAACGTACAAATCGGTGCGGTAGCCGGCGCAACAGCACTCATCGGACGTGGCGTTTTTAACGCAGCTGTAAAAAAAGCACCTGAACTGGCAACACAGTTAGAAGGCAAAGGTGTTTTAACAAAACTTGCAAAATATATTAACGCAGCACCCAAACCGGTAAAAATTGCAGCCGGTGCATTAATCGGTCTTAGTTTGCTTGTAAGAACATACAACAAAGGTAAAATTGAACAAAAATATTTAGACCGTGCACAGTTCGTTGACCACACATTTACATTAGACGGTGAAGGTGCTAAAGCACAAAAACTTGCTGATACAAAAGTTAAATAAAAATTAATAATATTAACCTACAAAAAGTCGTTATTACAAGTGAATAACGGCTTTTATTATTTCTTATTTATTCAGGGATTTCCATAACTACTTCCCGTTTTCCGATAGGCTTACCTTTTGAATTATAACCGGTATCACCTATCCAGTGCGCTTTTAATTTTCCGTTTTTAGTATAAGCATACTGCTCATCATCAGAAATATAAACTCCGATAGAAACCAGATTACCGGTAACAGGGTTGTATTTACCGACACGGTATGGAAATTCCGCCCCGAAGGACTTGTTTACATCCACTGCAGCCAGATATCCGCTTGTTGTGTAATAAAAAGCATATTCAGGTTTATCGTCATAAACAACAACATATCCTTTAACAAGCCCCCGTATATTGAAAGCCATTAAATAGCGACCGTCAATCTGTTTGCCTTCTTTAATTGCATGTCTGTTTTCTTTGTTATTTTTATCCTCATAGTGATCTTTAAGCAATTTTTTGTCTAACTTTAAATCCAAACCTTCAAAGGCAAGTTTACGTGCTGATTCTTCATTATATAATACACTGCCTTGAAGGACTCTAACCTCATCATTACTATTATCTTGAGAATATGATGGGGCATAAAGCTGCAATAACAGTACCATTGTTAATACAATTGTTGTTTTAACCCAACTCATCTTTAAAAATCCCTTTTGTAAAGTAAAACAAAAGATAATAGAACGATAAAAGAATATATATCTGTACAATAGGGGTTATAGGTGCCATCTGCAGCCCATACCAGAGTGCGCCTGCAGGAATAAAACATAACAACAAATGAAATATTCTTTTAAACGGAATTTGCCAGTTTAACCCGGGTATAACCACGACAACTGTCAATATAAAATACAAAATATTAGAAACAAGCGTTGCTATACCAACACCAACAAGTCCCATATTTTTAATCAAAATAATATTTAATACAAGACCGATAATAGCTGATACAACCTTTAATGTTGTCAGTATGTACGTTTTACCGGAAAGATGATATTGATATGTTGTATAATCAGTCAAACTTAAAAAGAATGCACTAAAAGCCAGATAAGGCAATAAAACAAACGCATTATAATATTTTGCATTTGCAAAAATCATTACAATATCTTTTGCATACAAAGACATTATCACAACTACAGGCAAAGAAATAAGAAAATAATAACCTGTAAGTTTTGATATTAAAGGTCTTACATCAGTTTTGTCCTCATATAAATTAATCAAACGAGGATATGCAGCTATTGTAATTATTGCAAAAAGCGTCATCAATATCGGAAAAGTCAAATTATACGCAACCCCGACAAAACCTGCATCAATAAGACCGTGGAAGTGGCTTGTGATAAATTTGTTACTCTGATTTATTATCCACAAACTTAGTGAAGCAATCGCAATAGGAATACCATAAGCAAACAGCGTTTTAACCATATTCCAATCAGGTTTTTCAAATTTTAAAAGCCATAATATATCTGTTTGAAAAACCAGCACAACATCAATCATGGTAATAGAAATTGCCATTGCAGCAAGGATTGACACAGCACCTAACGATGTAAATTTTAAAAACAACACGGCAATGACTATTGTCAAAATCTGGTTAATAATAGTTGTAACAGTGAAAGCACCGGGCTTTATCTGCGCCCTTAAAATTTGAAACAATAACGCTCTCATTGCCACAGGTATTATCAGCACAAGTACAAATAAAAATATCTTTGGAGAAATATTAAAATACTGATAAAATTTTTGCCTCAAAAGCAACGATATAATAAACATGACAATAAGATTTGAGCCAAGTATCATTGCAAGTGTTGAAACATACTTGGGAACAATTCCTTCAAGCTGGTTTTGCCTGAAAAATCTTAAACCTGAAAGTCCTATCCAGTCTGAAAAAATAATACATAAAAAACTTAAAACTGCCAGAGATATGACATATATCCCGTAATGTGAAGGTGCAAGCAAGTTTGTATAAACAGGAACTACAGCTATATTGCCGAACAAACCAAAAATTTTTGAAGGAGCATATTTCAACATGTCCTTAAATATAGCTTTTAACGGCAGAGCAACTTCATTGATATACTTATTTACTTCTTCTGTCACATTATTTTACCTCTTTAGCAAGTTTCGTCAAAAAATCCGTCACTAATTTTTATTAAATTTTGAACAAATTATAACATAAATCGTTTATATAGACATAAAGAAGATTATGCAAGCTCCACTCCGAAAAGGAAAGCGGCTGTATTGGTATATACAGCCGCCTTTTGATTCTTGTATATTGAATAAAAAAGCTTCGATTGAACTGCTCTCTAACGTTTTGAGAACTGGAATCTTTTTCTTGCTCTTTTTCTACCGTATTTTTTACGTTCTTTAACACGAGCATCTCTTGTTAACAAACCTTCAGCTTTAAGAACGCTTCGTAATTCGGGATTGTATTCCAATAAAGCTCTGGAAATACCGTGTCTTACGGCACCTGCCTGCGAGCACAAACCGCCGCCAACAGCTTTAACTCTTACGTCAAAGTTTTCCATATTGTCGGTAAGTGCAAGAGGTTTGTAAACCAAAATTTTCATAGCCGGTCTGTTGCCGAGGTAGTTGTCAAGAGTTTTGCCGTTGATGAAAATTCTGCCTTTACCTTTAACCAGTTTAACAACTGCGATAGAGGTCTTTCTTCTGCCTGTTGCCATATAAATTTTGTTATCAGCCATTATTTAACCTCCATTTCATATACTACAGGTTTTTGAGCTTCATGCGGATGCTCAGAACCAACATATACTTTGAGTTTTGTAAACTGTTGTGCACCTAAAGTGTTGTGAGGAAGCATACCTTTAACAGCTTTTTCGATAACTTTTCTGGGGTCTTTTTCCATCATTTCTTTAAATGATGCTGTTTTTAAACCACCCGGATATCCTGTGTGGTGCAAATAAATTTTGTCAGTTTCTTTATTGCCTGTAACCTGAACTTTGTCAGCATTGATAACGATAACAAAATCACCTGTATCTACGTTAGGTGTATATTCAGGTTTTAATTTGCCTCTTAATAAATTAGCGCAAACAGTAGCCAAACGACCCAGAGTTTTGCCTTCTGCATCGATTAAATACCATTTTCTTTCAACTTCAAGAGGTTTTGCTGAATATGTTTTCATCTTTCAGTTTCCTTTATTAAATTGATTGTTACTTCTTTATTTTCTGCGTTCTCTACGAACGTTCGGAATAAGGTTCATACCCAACTTCCATAAGAGTCAGCCCGTCAGGACTGATTGTAGCACCCGCTTTTGTTCTGTCCTTTGCATCAAGAACATATTTCATAAACTCGGGTTCAAGTTTTTTATGCTCTATCAAAAGCAAAGTACCGACTATCGTACGCACCATGTTGTATAAAAACCTGTTTGCTGCTATTTCAAAAGTGATGACATCACCCTCTTTTGATTTTGTGCAATGTGCTTTGTACACAACACAATACTTTGCGGGGTTTTGAGTTCCGGAAGATTTAAAAGAAGTGAAATCATGTTCACCTATCAAATATCCCAGAGCTTTGTTCATTCTTTCCAAATCTAAGGGTTCTCGAATCAGAAGCGAATGACCATCCCAGGCGGAACGCTGTTGTCTATTGACAATTTTATACTGATACACACGGTACTTTGCACTCAATTGTGCATGAAACGTATCCTCAACCTGTTTGACTGATTTAACGCTTATGTCATCAGGTAACAATCCGTTCATCGAGTTGATAAACCTTGAAGCAACAATCGGCATATCACTTTCAAAATGGACAACCTGACCTTTTGAGTGTACCCCTGCATCTGTTCTGCCTGAAAAAATTGTTTTTACTGTTTTGAAACAATGACGGTCGCAACAATTTGTATCCTCAACTGCCGAGCCGTCATATTTCGATATCAAAGTGCTAAGGGCTTTATTAAGTTCAGACTGAATTGTTTTGGCTTCAGGCTGAACTTGTGAGCCCGAATAATTTGTTCCGATATATTCAACTATCATTGAATACTTCGGCATTACACCCTCGCCTAAACGAGTTGAATCAATGCCATTTCAGAAGCGTCGCCACGTCTTGGAGGCATTCTGTAGATTCTTGTGTAACCGCCGTTTCTGTTTGAGTATTTCTTACCGGTTTCAGCGAATAATTTTCTCAAAACAGTTTGAGCAACAGCTTTTTGCTCTTTATCAGCTTTTGTTGCATTCTCAAGAACCTCGCCTGTTTCAAAGTTCATAAATTTACCTGTTTCTTTGTCAAATATGAACTTAGCAGCCAATCTTCTTGAATGTAACGTATCTTGTTTTGCAAGAGTAATAATCTGTTCAGCATAAGGTTTAAGAGCTTTTGCTCTTGCCATAGTTGTTTTGATTTCACCGTGCAAAATAAGTTCAGTAGCTAAAGAACGCAGCAAAGCTTTTCTTTGATCCTGTGCTTTTCCTAATGTGTGTTTTTTAGACTGGTGTCTCATTTTTATTGTCCTTTTTCTTAATTATTTCTGTATCAATACGGACTATACAAGTTCGTCCATATCAACACCTTCCGGATTAGGCATAAGGTCTAAACCGAACTGGTGTAGTTTTTCGATAACTTCATCAGATGATTTTTTACCGAAGTTTTTGATATTTAACAAATCATGTTCTGATTTTTTCAATAATTCAGCCATGTTGTTGATGCTTGCTCTCTTTAAGCAGTTGTAAGCCCTAACAGACAATTCCAAATCTTCAATTGAAATTGAAGGAGCAGAATTATCAACTTCTTCTTCTTCTTCAATAACAGCAGATGAAGTTGCCGGAACTACCGTCGGGATAACAGGTGCTCCGCCTGTAATAGCTGCAATCTGCATAAAGTGTTCAATTAAGATATTAGCTGCTTGAGATAAAGCAACGTTAACATCAACTGAACCGTTTGACCAGATTTCGAGATTTAATTTATCAAAGTCTGTAACGTCACCAACACGAGTATTTTCTACATTGTAGCTTACACGTTTGATTGGCATAAATGTTGCATCAATCGGAAGCATATCAATCGGCATAGAACCGTCGTTATTTTTCAACACGTCATGAGCAATATATCCTTTGCCAGTTTCCACCACTATATCAGCGTGGATAGAACCGCCTTCTGCTACAGTACAAATCAACCAGTCAGGGTTAACAATTTTAACACCTGCAGGAAGCTCTATATCAGAAGCGAGAACCGGACCGGGTTTATCGATGTCTAATCTCAACTGTACTGGTTCAGATGATTCTGTTTTTACAACCATACCTTTGAGGTTCAACATTATATCAATTACGTCTTCAACAATACCCGGAACCGCAGTGTATTCGTGAGTGATACCTTCAATTCTTACGGCGGTAACTGCTGCACCTTCCAAAGAAGATAACAATACACGTCTTAATGCGTTACCGATTGTATTACCAAACCCTCTTTCCAAAGGTTCGATTACAAATTTGCCGTATTGTGAACCGTCAGAACCGGTAGTTGTTGTTACGTTTTTAATTTTTAATTCCATCTGTTTTTCTCCTAATTGTAAGTTATTCGGACATTATGTGGATTATTTTGAATAGTACTCGATAACGAGTTGTTCTTTAAATTCAGGATCGAGTTCTTCTCTCTCAGGTATTCTGTCAAATACAATCTTCTGGGCGTTAGCGTCAACTGTCATCCACTGAGGAGCAGCAACATCCAACGGTTCCATTACAGACTTAACAAAATCAGTGCTTCTTGATTTGATTGTGATTTCGTCGCCTGCTTTAACTAGGTATGATGGAATATCAACTTTTTTACCGTTAACTAGTACGTGACCGTGGTTAACGATTTGTCTTGCTTGTTTTCTTGTTGTTGCAAAACCTGCTCTGAACAATGTGTTATCAAGTCTTCTTTCTAATAATTGTAAAAGAACAGTACCTGTAACGCCTTTTGTTCTTGCAGCTTTGTTATAGTATTTTGCAAACTGCTTTTCACTTACTAAATATGTAAGTCTGATTTTTTGTTTTTCGTTTAAGTGAATTGCATAATCAGAAAGTTTTTTTCTTGCAGCACCATGCTGACCTGAAGCAGTCTGTCTCAAAGAAGAAACCAACTTTCTGTTTGATAAGTCCGTAACACCGTAGTTACGGAATAATTTATTTGAAGGTCCTGTATATTTAGCCAATTTTGACTCCTTTGTTCTTTTTAAATTTACTTAACTTTGTTGAAAAGTATTCGCATATCTTTTGTTATTCCGGAGTTTATTTATAAATCTCATTTGCTCCTGTGGAGTTTTTTTCAAAAACTCTTACGTCGCTGATATTAAGTTTCGCCTTTCCGGTCTTTCAGTTCTGAAAGCCCTGCAAGGCTTCACTCCGGCTTGCGCATGCTACACTCTTCTCTTTTTAGGAGGACGGCAACCGTTGTGTGGAATCGGTGTAACGTCCTTGATTAAAGTGATTTCCAAACCGGCAGCCTGAATAGCTCTGATAGCTGTTTCACGACCTGAACCCGGTCCTTTGATATAGACTTCAACTTTTTTCATACCCTGATCAACAGATTTTTTAGCTACTTGAGCTGCTGCTGACTGAGCTGCAAACGGGGTACCTTTTCTTGCCCCTTTAAAACCGCATCCGCCTGCTGATGCCCAGGCAATAGCATTACCTTGAGTATCGCAAGAAGTTACGATTGTATTGTTAAATGTTGACTGGATGTGTACAACACCCTGCAATACATTCTTTTTTTCTTTCTTTTTAGTTTTTACTGGTCTTGCCATTTTTATTTCCTTTAAATTTATTACTATTTGTTGTTTTGTAGCGAATATTAAATTCTATAAAAATAATCGCTGTCTTGGATTTTCTTTACGCTCAGCACTGTCGTTCGCTGCGCTTTGCTTTTGCTCACTTCGTGCCTCGCTTTCCGGGCTGGGTTCAGACTTTGTCTTCACACGGCGCCCGTCCGAAAATCCGCTACTTCTTCTTACTTACCGGACCGGTTTTTTTACCACGTCTTGTTCTTGCGTTAGTTTTTGTTCTTTGACCTCTTACCGGTAATTTTCTTCTGTGACGCATTCCTCTGTAAGAGTTAATTTCAGAAAGGCGTTTAATATTAAGAGATTCTTCCCTTCTCAAGTCACCTTCGATGTGGTAGTTTGTCAACTCGTTTCTGAGTTTTTTGATATCGTCATCTGTCAAATCGTCTGTTCTTAAGTCCTGGGAAATTCCGCAAGCTTCAAGAATTTTAGCAGAACGAGTCGGACCTATACCGTAAATATAGGTTAATGCGATTACCATTCTTTTGTTACGGGGTAAATCTACCCCTGCCAATCTTGCCATTTTTTCTCCTTATATATCTTGTGATTGTTTTTTGTTTGTTGTCCTTGAATTTCCTTTTCGCTCAACACTGCCGTTCGCTGCGCTTCGCTTTTGCTCACTTCGTGTTTCGCTTTCCGGGCTGCGCCCGTCCGAAAATCCGCTACCCTTGACGTTGTTTGTGTTTCGGGTTTTTGCAAATAACTGTTATTCTTCCTCGTCTTCTGATGAATTTACAGTCTTTACACATTTTTTTAACTGATGCTCTTACTTTCATTTTAGTTTCCTTATCTAGTATTTAATTGTTTTTGCCGCGTATGTTCCGAGAGGCGGAACAATGATATATATGTTATCATCTTTATCTTTAATACTCTTAGAGCGTATGCCATGAGGAGTGGCAAAAGAATATCAAAGCCTTGATGTTATTTTAATCTGTAGGTGATTCTGCCTCTGGTTAAGTCGTATGGGGTCATTTCGACTTTAACTTTATCACCCGGAAGAATTTTAATAAAATTCTTTCTGATTTTTCCTGATATATGAGCAAGAATCTCGTGTCCGTTTTCGAGCTCTACCCGAAACATTGCGTTTGGAAGTGATTCCAGAATCTTGCCTTCAAATTCTATTACATCTTTTGACATTTTACCTTCTTTAAATGTTGCTAAATAAATCTTTGTGAATTTTAAATTCATTTTTACCGAAAAATTTTGCAACAAAATTATACTGTTAGAATTGCAAAAAGTTTCGGCAAACTGTTTTTTCAATGTTCACAGGGGTGTTTTAAACAAAAAACCTTTCCCTTCAAGACGTAATACGCCTCACATGTTTATGTTACATGCTCAAAATTCTTAAGCAAGTCATTTTCATTGATTTTATTAAATTTCAGGTCTTTTTTACGCAAAAGCAACATGTTTGTTTATTAAACATAAGAGCATATTTAATAAAATTCAATATGTCTGTTTTACCTTTTTTATGCGCTTTTAGACTTTTTATGTAAAGTTTTGTTAAAATTTTAATTATTTATTTAATTAAATAAACAAGCAAGTAAAAATAAAAAAACATTGTAAAACCTTAGTTTGTATAATAATATATTACACAAATTAAATAAAAATGTTTTCTAGGGTTCCGCAATCAAACACAAATTGGTCTGGTCCGAGAGAAAACTCACAAATTTTGTGAACACGGAAGGACAAAAACCTGGGAGATTAACAAATCTCTCAGGTTTTTTAATAACAAAAAGAAAGAGGCAAACCATGCACTGGGTATATTTATTTATAGCAGGATTATTTGAAATAAGCTGGGCTGTGGGACTTAAATTCACGCACGGATTCACGCAGCTAATTCCGTCAATTCTTACAGTCATAGGAATGATAGCAAGTTTTTATTTTCTTGCTCTGGCTCTTAAGAATCTGCCCTTAGGCACGGCTTATGCAATATGGACAGGCATAGGAACAGTTGGAACAGTAATACTCGGCATCATTTTATTTAAAGAACCTGTGACCATAATGCGATTGTTTTGTATTGCGCTTATTGCGTGCGGCATAACAGGATTGAAACTGCTTGCGCATTAATATTTCCTCAAAATACGGGTAAAATGTTTTATCAGTTTATATTTTATGTTAATATTAAATAATATTTGAGGTATATTATAAACGAAATTAATACGGAATATCTGCATAAATGTCTGGCAACTCTTAAAAAGTCTTATGAACTTTTAAAACAATCCAAAGAAGATTCAATCGACTATGAAATGTATAAAAACTCTCTGGTAAAAGGTTTTGAAATGACAATTGAACAAAGTGCCAAACTTAAAAAAAAAGACTTACTCCGTATTTTTCCTCCAAAAGATTAGTGGACACGCTGACTTTTAAAGATTTATTCCGTTATGCAAACAAACACTCTCTTTTAAGCGAAGCTGAAGTTGAAAGATGGTTTAAATATCGTGACAACAGAAATTCCACCGCACATGATTACGGAGAACAGTTTGCCAAAGAAACATTAACACTTGTTGAAGATTTTATAAAAGATACAGAAAAGCTTATACAGGTTATAAAAAATGTCTGAAATTTTTATAGAACAGCGTTTTTTAATTGAATTAAAAAATATTTTTCAACAAACTGTACCGGACGCACAAATCTGGGCATACGGCAGCCGTGTTGACGGAACAGCCCATAGCGGCAATGATTTAGATCTTGCGCTCGTCGGTGATGGTGACATATCTGCACTAAAAGCAGCATTACAAGAAAGTAACATACCATTTCTTGTTGATGTTGTGAAATTTGAACACCTGCCTGAAAGTTTTCAAAAAGAAATTTTGAAAAAGTATGTGGTTTTGTAATTTATAAAACTACTAAATGCCGGTATATTTACGATTTAACAGATATCGCATTAGAGTCAACTTTTATCAGCAACGGGCTTTTATTAATTTTTTGAAAATATTCATCTGTTGCCTGTCTGGAACCTGACCACCAGTAATAATCATCGAGTAACAAAACACCGCCACTAACAAGATCAGGATAAAGACATTCTAATTCTATCTTTGTAGACTCATACCAGTCTGTATCAAGACGCAAAAAAGCAATTTGATGTTTTGAAGCAACCGGTAAAGTATCTTCTACTTTACCTTTTGTAAAAACAATATTTTCTAACGGATAGTTTGTTTTTTCTATATTCGCTTTAACTTCATCAATACCGGACTGGCACCAGTTTGTTTCTCCGGAACTATAATTACCGCTTTCTGACATTTCCTGCATTATAGTTATGGCAGATTTGCCGTATTTTAAAGAATTGTCTTTATCTGTAGGTTCACTCATACCGTCAAAAGTGTCATAAAGATAAAATTTTCTTGAAGTATTGCCACGTTTCATCAGCGTTTTCATCATCAACATGCAGGAACCGCCTTTCCAAACACCGCATTCAACAATATCACCCTGTATATTATTGGCTTCAAGATAATTGATTATTTTATAATTTGCATAAGCAGCATCTCTTGTAATCATTGTATAAGGTTTAATTTCGTTATATATTTTTACAAATTCACTTCCATAAATATTTTCTATATCTGCAAGTTTATCTCCGTAAATATTGGGCGCAAAGTATTGAAGTGTATGTTTAAATTTTACCCCCATTATCTTTACAACTTTATACTTTTTATTATTTGCATATTCATTTTTAAACGAAAGTAAATTTTCAAACATTATAACTCTCCTGTTGTGACTGCTTAAAATTTTTATATAGAAACAATACCATAATCCAGTGCAAATTGCACCAAAAAACAAAGTGTAAATACTGGGTGTATTAATCTCCAATAATTATAAATAAAATAATTAATAGGAATAATCAGATGTTTAAAATTAAAAAAAATGAAATGGTAAACAAAACCTTTAGAATACCAATGGATTTGTTGCAACAACTACAGACAGTTGCACAAAATAAAGAAGTGTCCTTGAACAATTTGGTTATACAGTGTTGTGAGTATGCATTAAAAAATTTAGAAAAATAATTTTTGTTGTTTGCAATAGTTTATTAAAAAAAGAGAGGTAAAAACCTCTCTTTTTTATTATTTGGGCAGGAAGAACTCTGTTCAAAAGGTGACTAAATGTCACGTTTTGAATAGAGTCAGGCGAAGTGAGATACCCCAAGGTATCTCCGAGCCGTATAGAGATTAATCGAATCCACCCAACAAAAAAAGACCCCTCTCGGAGTCTTTTAAATGGTGGGCAGGGGTGGATTCGAACCACCGTAGTCGTTAGACGGCAGATTTACAGTCTGCTCCCTTTAGCCACTCGGGCACCTACCCATTTGCCTTTGACGGGATTTGAACCCGTGGCCTCTCCCTTACCAAGGGAGTGCGCTACCTCTGCGCCACAAAGGCATCAATATTAGCAATGTACCAAGGGAGTGCTGCTACCTTCCCCCGCTTCGCCAATACTCAATTGGCTTGCGGGTTCCCTGCCACAAAGGCTTACAATACATAAAGCTATGCTTTGCCGCAAAAGGTCATTTGCCCGTCAATATCTATTTAATTTTCAAAAGAAATGCCGAAGATAGGAATCGAACCTACAACCTACGGTTTACAAAACCGTTGCTCTACCATTGAGCCACTTCGGCATAGGATTATAATATTAAGGACATGTTAAAGTGTCAAGTGGTCAATAATACTTTTTTATTAAACATAATTTTAATAATAAGATATGTAACAATAATTATTACGAATCTAAAGATACTGTCATAAATTGTCGATATAGTAACTAAGGTTACATTAACTATGGAGGCAGATCTATGTTGTCTAAAATACAGCAATCTACAATAATAAGCAGAATAACTTCTGAAGTTTTTAAGGTTTTTACAGGTAATTATCAAAATCAAGAAGATTCAACATTAGAGTTTGCACAAGAGAAAGATGAAGATGGTCTTGTGGAAATCACAGAACAAGCGACTTCTACTGTAGAAAAAACTATAGATGAACTCACAAAACAATCTCCTATAATTAAATCTACTTTTAATCTTGATACAAACGATGACGGAATCATTACACCGGAGGAAATAGAAAATCAACTTGAGACAAATTCCGTGGCAGGCATTTTCAAAAATGAAGACGGAACTCTCGATGATGCAATGATATTAACCCTGGGTGTTGCAGGCGGTATTTCACAAGAAGAATTAACAGACAAACTTAGAGATATGGACACAAATAAAGATGGAATTATTTCTGATGAAGAAATTGATGCAATAAAAAATTCTGAAGAATATATTAAACAGCAACAAAAATTTGAAGATATAGAAACAGACGCAAAAAATATATCAAATTTAGTTACCGGTTTTTTTGAAAATAAGAATAATTTGAATCAACAATAAGTGTATACTAAATTAACAACTGTTTTTGTATTTCCTGCACTGGTATTGACCAGTCCCAGTGCTGCTTTTGCTTAAAAATTGTTACACTGTCATACCATGGTGTTTTTTGTGTATCGCTAAACCAGCGCCATTCGCTTGCATACGGTAAAAGCAAAAATGTTTTTACACCTAGTGCGCCGGCAAGATTTGCTGCTGCCGTATCAATTGTAATAAACAAATCCAAATTCATTAACTTTGAAGCCGTATCTGCAAAATCTTTTACATCAGAGCCTATATCAATAATTTGCGGAAATTCTTTAATCTGATTTAATTTGTCATCCTTAACAAAACCGTAAAATTGCGCATTTTCTATATCAAACAAAGGTGCCAGCTCTTTTAATGCAATGGCTCTGTTTTTATAACCGTCATAATTTCCCTGCCAGAACAGTCCTATTTTTTTCTTACCTGTATTGAATCGTTCATCAGCAGATTTCTCGGCTTTTAAATACCCGTTAGAATAAGGTATATTATCAAAATCCAAACCCAGATGATAATTAAGATACATTATATTGTCGCTGTAATCATAATTTCCGTTATTATCAAGAACAACCTCTATATCAGGGAAATTATTTTTAAACAAATTAAACAAAGACAGATGGGTCAAAAATTTTACATGTTTAAACTGTTTTTTTACAAGATTTAAATACCTGCAAAACATTATCTGGTCGCCGAATCCTGAATCATAATATACAAGAAGTGTTTTGTCCTTATGTTCCGTACCGTCCCAGTGATTTTTGTATAATGCACTAACCTCAGGTTTTTTGGTCATATAATATTTATAACCGTTTTTAAAATCTTTTTGAGATAAATAAGACATTCCAAGTGCCAAAAGAGTTTTATCGGCGAAGGGTTTTAACTTCAAAGCTTGTTTAAGAGTGCTTACTGATTCGACAAAATTTCTTTCAATTCTTTGTAATACCCCGAGATTATGCAAGGCTTCGTAATTTTTTTTAACCTTTAAAGACTTTATATATGCATCTTTTGCCGACTTATAATCGTGTTTTTGTTCATACAAAAGCCCGATATTATTCCACCCGACTGAATCTTCGCAAACAAGAGAGAGTGATTTTTGATAAAACTTTATTGCATAGTCGATTTGTCCCGCAGTTTTAGCTAATTTTGCGAAATTTCTTATAAAATCAACATTATCGGCTTCATATTCAATAGCTTTTTCAAAATATTGCATTGCATTATCAAATAATCCCTGCTTATAAAAAGCAATTCCCAAATTCTGACAGTACTCAGCGCATTCAAACCCCTGCACTGCATATTCAAAATATTTTTGAGCGTCTATATAATTATCTTTTTGCAAATAAATAAGCCCGAGAAGATTTGACACATCCGGCTGTTTTGGATTTTCATTTAAAAATTCAAGATAAATTTTTGCCGCCTCGTCAAACTGCCCTTTTGCCTGCAGGTCAAATGCCTGTTGTATGTCTGCTACCATAAAGCCTCAATTATTGTCTTAATTCTTCATGATATACACCGCCGCCGCAGATTGTTTCTATAACCTTAAGCAAAAATTCTCTCGGTGCGTCCATGTGGTTTATATAAAACTCTTTATTTCCGAGGTGATTTATTTTTATAATACAGTTTTGACCTCTTTCCGCAGGTATAAATAAAGAAGCGACCTCCTGTTCAAGCACCGCTTGCAGCTGTTCTTCTTCTTTCACATTCTTTGTTATTTCGTTAAAATTCCCTTTAAGAGCGATAATCCTGTTTGATATCATCGGCATTTCCACACCACGGTATAATGCCTGCGGCTGATTATTCCAACGATTTGTAAAACTTATTGTATGCCAGAGAATATGAAGTATCAAAACAGTTTTTGTTTCATCCGACTCAAAATAAATATTATCTGTAGCGACCCCTCTTGCAGAAAAAGATTGTTTTAAATATTCAACTGTAGCCTGCATATTATCTGTAATTTTAACAAAAGTTTCGGCAGCATTCATAGTCGAACGCTGGTATTCCAAAAACTGTTTATACATGTGCGTTGAAACCAGATTAATCCTCTCTTGAATGACAGAAGATTTTCTAATCGACGTTTCAAGGTTATCAAAGCTGTTAAAGTTGTTATCCAAATTATCTCTCTTATAATCTAGTGTCTACATGGAAATGGTTTGATTTGACACTCGTAACAATATTGTATATAAAATTTCACATTACAGGTACATAATTTTTCATTTTTTTTACAATATAATACACTTATACTATTTGTAATGATTTTTTGTCAATATTTTACATTATACTTTGTTTGCAGGTTGCTTTTTATCAATTATTCATATAATATTTTATCGAAAAGTTTTCCAACAAAGGTATATATATCATGGCAAATGTTGCTAATTGTAAAAAATGCGGTACTCTATTTTTACAAACCTCTAACAGAATTGACGTTTGTGATAAGTGTTTTGAAGAACAAAATAAAATGTTAAGCGAAATCAATACTTTTGTAATGATGTACCCCGAAGACACTGTTTCTTTAGATATGATTCTTGAAAAATTTAATCTTTCTATAGACGAATTTGAAACGCTTTTTGCAGCCGGTAAATTTGTTAAAATAGCACAAAAAGTCACAATGAAATGTGCAAAATGCGGAAAGATAGTTCCGCTGGCAGGCAAAACCAATATGCTTTGTTCTTCCTGTACAAAAAAATTACAAAATGAAATTTAATAACTAATGAGAATAGTTGTAGTCGGTTATGATAAAATGTTTTCCAACCTTATTTTAGGGGCTCTGGAGTCAAAAAATAAGGTTGTCGGAGTTTTTAGACATGAAAGAGTAAAACTCCATCCTTTTTTACTCTTTTTTAAAGATATTTTTGCTCCGGGTAAAGACTATTCTTTTATAAAAAGTTTAAACCTGCATGAAATTAAAGCAAGAAGCGTTAATTCAAAAGCCTTCAGAAACCAAATATTAAAACTGAACCCTGACATCATCCTTGTCGGCTCATGGAGTGAAAAATTTAAAAAGCCTATTATTGAACTGCCAAAAATCGGCACCATAAATTGTCATCCGTCGCTTTTGCCCAAATATAGAGGACCTAATCCGTATATGAGAGTCATCATGAACGGAGAATCCGAAACAGGAATCACTTTTCATTTGATGGATGAACATCTCGACACAGGTCCAATACTTATGCAGAAAAAAATATCGATTTTGCAGGGCTTTAACGGCGACACCGGCGGAACGCTTAAAAACAAATGCTGCTGTCTTGCAAAGTCAGGTATAAACGAGCTTTTAACCGCAATGAATAATGAAATGATAATACCAATAAACCAGAGTGCAAAAGATGCCTCTTATTATCCTCAAATTTGCGAAAAAGACATTTTAATAAATTTTAATAAATCCGCAGAAGAAATAAATAGTCTTGTCAGAGCATTAACCCCGTGGCAGCCTGCTTATATTGCACATAAAAATACATTTTTACAGGTAGGAAGTATTAAATTTTTTGAAAACAAAACAAACTTCCAAAAATCAGGAATGATTCTGAAAAAAAACAACAAAACTATCTGGGTATTAACAGGTGACAATAAAATTGCAAAAATAAACGGATTAAAATTGTTCGGCAAATTCGGACAATTGTTTACACCGCTCTACATAAAATTTTGCATAAAAAAGGGAGATGTCTGCCGTTAATTTCGTCCACACCGGATTTTCGCCGGAATTTATTTTTCTTTTGGTCGCATTGCTGCAGCAATAGCAGTAAACACCAGACCTATAACAGCAAAAGCTGTACCTGTAAAGCCTGCACGACCGGCAATTTCTTTAAACGGCATAAAAGGTTTGTTCTTAGCAACAGCTCTGTATAAATTTGTTAACCCGTCGAAAATACCGCTTACAATTGCGCCTGCAGCAAATTGTGTTGCAGTATAGCCGGCTAATCTTGCGGCTGTTGATGGTCTTTTTCGCTGTGCAGGTGCAGCATCAGCATTATTCTGTCCGAAAGACTGCGGTCTTAAAGATGTACTGTTATTTGCATAATTTAAAGGTTGAATCATGTCTTCACACTCCTTTTACACTTATAAGTATAAAACCCTTGAACAAAAATTTTTGCTATTTTATAAAAGTCTTGTTACATAAATTATCAATCATTAATAAAAATTGTTTGAATTATGCAATTTTATAATGATACAATAATCGTAATAAAAAAGCACAAGGAGCATAAAATGGACGAAAAGCATTTAATACTTGAGCAGTACAGGCTATATAACGAAATGAAAGAAAGTTTTATAAACCGTACTTTTGCCATAAACAGATTCTTTATGGTATTTTCAGCATTATTTTTGTTTATGCTGATATTTGCAAAAATGCTTTTACCAACCGAATACTTTTTACTGCTCGGTATTGACATTTTCGGCGTTGCCTCTTGTATTATGTGGATATCAAATCAGGACGCATACTCTACAATAATAAAAATAAAATATAATTCTGTTATCGAAAAATTGGAAGAAGAACTGCCCAAAGCCCCGAACAAAGATGAATACAAAGAACTTTCCGACCAGCGTTCTAAAAAAAGAGTTATACTCGTAAAAGATATACAAAAATGGTTTGCAATACTTTTAATGTTTGTTTTTTTAGGCAATACTATTATTGATACGGCTAATTCTATATTATCACGCATTATCGGAGAGTAAAAATTTACACCAAGAATCTTCCCCAAAGAATATTACACTTATGTCTGATTAAATTTTCTAATAAACAGTTCATAATCTCTTTATGATAAAAGATAACAATATAGAAATTTATACAATACCGACATGCCCGTTCTGCAAAAAGGCAAAAGAAAAGCTTAAAGATAATCACCTTGATTACACGGAATATGACATTTCGCACAATGAGGAAGAAATCCGCAGCAAACTTGCAGAATTATTTGAAATTCCCTCAGGACGTGCAACAGTACCACAAATAACCATTAACGGAAAATACATAGGCGGATATTCAGATTTAAAAGAACTGATAAATTCCGGCAGACTCAATCAATACCTGAATTAAACTTTAATAAAAATGTCCGGTTTGAACCGGACATTTTTTAATATATTGTTTTTTATTATGCTTCTGTTTTCTTTTTCATAAACGGATTTGATACCGTACTATTATTGTTTAAATCAGAAATCATTCGTCCTGTGTGGTCAATTTGACCGAAACCGTTATTTAAAGAACGTTCAAGATTAGCGGTAAACGCATATATGTTTGCTTTTTCCTGTGCGGTTAAAGAACGTTTGGAAGTGCCTTCTTCTTCATCAGCAGTATTTGAAGCTGCTGCACCGGCTAAAGATTGAAAACCGTTCATACCCTGATTAAAGAAGTTCATTGCATTTTGTCCTTTTGTAAACCAGTTGTTGTTATTATCTTTTTTACCGTCAGATTTTTCACCTTTTTCAAGTTCTTCAAGTACCTGTTCAAGTTCTGTGCTTAATGCTGCCGATTGGTTTTTAACATCGTCTTTTACTTTTTCATAATCAGTTTTATATTTTTCAAGATCAGCCTGGCTTTTATTCAAAATTTCCTGTTTTTGATCTACTGTATTCTGCGCATCTTGAACAGCCTTCTGAGCTTCTGCCACCTTTTTTTCTGCATTTTCTAATGCTTCTTTATCATTTTTTAATTCAGCTTCAGCTTTTTCTTTTTCAGCTTCGGCAAGTTCTCTTTGTTTAGTTGCTTCTTGCAATTGGGCTTCGGCAAGTTCCTTTTTTTCTTTAGCTACTTGTTCCGCCTGTTTAGCGACATTTAAAGCCGCAAGAGCTGCCGCTTTTTGTTCTGGTGCTGCGTTATTATAATTATTTTCTGCTATTTCCCTGGCATTTGTTGCTCTTGTATATGTTGCCTCTGCACTTTCAAAATTACATTTGGCAATACCTTCTGCCTGTTTTGCACTTTCTACGGCTTCTGTTTTTTGATTTACAACTTGCTGCTGAGAGCTTACTTTCTCCTGGCATTTAGTTTCATCAGCTTCAGCAACTTCTTCTGTGCCTTCGGCTTCTTGGAGCTCGCCTTCTGCCTCAACAACGCCTGCTTGATCTGTTGCGACTCTGCCTTCGCCATTGTCAACCATGGTTCCGGCATTAATAACAACACCTGTATTTTCAGGACTTTGTTCTACGTTCTGTGAGTCAGTAAGTCCTTGTCTGACAACAGCTATATCATCACTATCTGTAGCATTTTGTGCATCAGATAATTCATCTACGGAACCGCCGCCGGAGAATGAAACTTCATCGCCGACGCCCCAATTACTGCCTCCGTCAAGTTTAATTTCAGGAGCTTTCGAGGTAAAAGTCGGAATTGTAAATGTCGGCTTTGTATCTAATTTTGGTAATTCAACTTTTTTGAATTGTACCTGTTCACCCATTTTATATACTCTCTTTCTTACTTAAAAAATTTACTTTACATATAAATAAAAACTTTTTAGAGCCAAAAATTGACACTCTTGATATATATTTTTTATATATTATTTACATAACTTTACAATTGTATAATTTTGTAAACTTTCATCAAGAAACAAGCAAAATTTAATATTTTGAATACTTTATAATACTGTTAATTAGTGAGGTGTGAAATGAAAATATCAAATGTTACAGATACTTTTCAAAAATATAAAAAAGATGCCAAAAACACTTTTGATAATACGGTAAAACCGTTTATTAACGAACAAATTAAATATGCAAAAAATCTTACAAAAGATTCTATTGAATTTGTTAAAAAAAATCCTAAAAAAGTCGGAAAATATGCAGCACTTACGCTGTTTGCAGCTTCTGCAGGCGCAGTAATTGTTAAAACAATAAAAGACTATATTAAAACTAAAAAACAAAACAAAATTTTAACAAATGCTTTTCTTGTACAAAAAGAAAATAACAAAGAATTGAAAAACTTTATTGGTGTCCAACAAGAAATCATTGCAGCTAAAGACGCAATAGCTGAAGTGCAAAAAAAGATGATTGCAAAGCAAAAAGCCCAAATGCCTGAAAACTAAAAACTAATTTTACATATATGAAAAGCTATTTAAAGGTGTACAAAATTAATCAAAAATTGTACACCTTTAAAGTTTAAAAAGCCGACGACAGTTATTATACAGACTGCGTAAAAAAGTTGACAACTGATAAAAAATAGCCTAAAACATAATATAATACAGCTAATATTTATTGTGTTGAGGCACAAAATGGGAAACAAAACAGTACTATATAATAAACATATTGAACTCGGTGCAAAAATGGTTGAATTCGGCGGCTGGGATATGCCGGTGCAATATACAAGCATTATTGAAGAACATAAAACCGTAAGAAATTCCGCAGGGGTTTTTGATGTTTCCCACATGGGGCAGATTTTTGTAAGCGGCAAGCAGGCTGTTGATTTTTTGCAAAGCATTGTACCGCAGGATATTGCCAAATTAATGATTCAAAAAGCCGAATATTGCCAGCTTACACGGGATAACGGCGGTTTGACAGACGATTTAATAATTTATCACCTTGATAAAGAACTCTATCTTATAATAGCGAATGCAGCCAATGTACAAAAAGATTTTGAATGGCTGACCAGTAAAGCAAAAGGATTTGAGATTATCTTAGAGAATAAATCAAACGAATTTTCAATGATTGCCCTGCAAGGACCAAACGCCGGTAAAATAGTTAAAAAACTCGGTTTAAAAGAAGAAGAACAACCTCATTTCTTTACAATAAAAACTTTTAGCCTCAACGGTATTGAAGGCTACATTGCAAGAACGGGTTACACTGGCGAAGACGGTTTTGAATTTATAATCAAAAATGAATATGCGCTAAAGCTATGGGACATGATTTTTAAAGAAGGAGAAGAATTCAAAATAAAACCTGTAGGGCTGGGGGCAAGAGATACTCTGCGTCTTGAAGCCGCACTTATGCTTTACGGCAACGATTTGAACGAAGACATAACCCCTATTGAAGCAGGTTTAAAATGGTCTATTCCCGCTGATAAAAAAGAGGATTATACCGGCAAAAATGTTATATTATCCCAGATAAAAAACGGTGTATCCAAAAAGCTCATAGGTCTTGAAATGACAGAAAGAGCAATACCAAGACACGGGTACGAAATATATTTTCAAGGACACAAAACAGGTGTTGTTTCAAGCGGCGGATACTCACCGACCCTTGATAAAAATATTGCCATGGGGTATGTTGATACAAAGGATAATATAACACTGGACGAAACCATAGAAATTATGGTAAGAAATAAGTTATACAAAGCAAAAGTTGTCAAAAGACCATTTGTAGCCAAGAGATATAAAATAAATTAGACATATATAGGAGATAAACTATGATTGTGCCGGAAGGTATTTTATGTTCCAAAAGCCATGAATATTTACTGGAAGACGGAAATTCCGTTTATACTGTCGGCTTAACTGACTACGCTGTTGAACAATTAGGTGATATCGTTTTTGTTGAATTACCGGAAACCGGTTCAGAATTTTCCAAAGGTGAAGTTTTTGCAACAGTTGAATCGGTTAAAGCTGCCTCAGAAATATATATGCCCGTTGGCGGAAAAATTATTGAAGTAAACGAAAAAATTGTAGAATCACCGGAAATTCTTAATGAAAGCCCGTTTGAAGAAGGCTGGCTTGTAAAAATAGAAAGCCCTGACGCTCAGGCAGAATCAGGTGACCTGCTTGAATATTCAGATTACAAAGAAGAAATTGAATAAATAAAATGATTAATTTTGAAGCACATACTAATAAAGAACGATTGGATATGCTCAATTCAATCGGTTTACAATCCTGTGATGACCTGTACAGGTCTTTGCCAGTCGATATTAAAATTGATGGCTTAAATCTCGGTAAAGGTCTGTCCGAGCTTGATGTGACAAAAGAAATAAAAAAGCTTGCTGCGGCAAACAAAACGGATTATGCCTGCTTTTTAGGCGGCGGTGCTTCTAAACATTTTATACCCGCCTGTGTTTCTCAAATAGCTTCAAGATTTGAATTTAACACCGCATACACACCTTATCAGGCAGAAATATCTCAAGGTACATTGCAATCTATATATGAATACCAGTCTATGATTTGCAATTTGACTAATATGGAGGTTTCCAATGCTTCTATGTACGACACGGCAACAGCCTGCGCAGAAGCAATTCTTATGGCAGTCAGAATCACCGGCAGAAAAAAAGTACTGGTATGCAAACGCCTTAACCCCCAGTACCGTCAGGTTGTAAACACCTACGCTCAGGCTGCCGATATAGAAGTATCAGATGATTTAAGTGTAATAGGTAACGATATCGCCTGTGTATTGCTTCAAACGCCGGATTATTTCGGGGCAATACACAATGTTGAACAGCTTAAAGAAAAAATTACCGATTCCAAAACAATGCTTATTTGCTGCTGCGATTTAATTTCACTTGCCATATTAGAACCGCCCCAATGTGATATTATGGTAGGAAATTTGCAGCCTGCAGGAAATTCCCTCTCTTTTGGCGGACCATACGGTGCCTATTTTGCATGCCTGGATAAATATAAAAGGCAAATGCCGGGTCGTGTTGTAGGCAGAACAGTAGACTCAGACGGTAATCAGGCTTTTTGTCTTACCTTACAGACACGTGAACAACATATAAGACGTGAAAAAGCCACAAGCAACATTTGTTCAAATCAGGCACTTGTCGCTCTGCAGACAACAGTATATTTAACCGTTATGGGGATAAAAGGCTTAAGAGATGCTGCGCTTTTAAGCTCAAAAAATGCGCACACATTAGCAGAAAAACTTATGGATAAAGGTTTTGAGCTTCAATCAAAAAACTTTTTTAATGAATTTGTACTAAAAGTTAACAATGCAGATGAATTTTTAGCTAATTTAAAAGAAAACAAAATTTTAGGCGGTATAAAACTGGACAACAACAGGGTTCTTGTCTGTACAACAGAAATGAACACTGATACAGAAATTGACAATTATGTCTATTTTGCAATTTAATTGCCGTTTTTAAAACTTTATAGCAACTTATAAAAAAACAGGCGGGTATTTTGTTTTGTCCGCCTGTTTTTTGTTATTTATTTAAATTATTATTCCGAATCTATGCTAAGACTGATTCTTCTGTCATCCGGATTAAATTTAATAATAGTTGTTTTAATTTTATCACCGGGAGCTAAAATGCAACCGTTTTTATTCTGGTATTCCACAACCTCATTATTCGGCAGGAGAGCTTCAACACCGGCAAACACTTCAACAAAAGCACCGAAATGTTTTATACGTGTAATTGTACCCTCAACCTTATCGCCTTCCTTAATCTGTTTTTTAGCTTCAATCCAGGGATCAGCTTCAAGATTTTTCAAACTGAGGCTGACACGCTGTTTGTCATGGTCAATACCGATAATTTCAACATTAATTGTATCAGCAATTTTTAAAATATCTGACGGATGATCAACCCAACGCCATGACATCTGCGACAGAGGAAGCAATCCATCCATTCCGCCTATATCGACAAAAGCTCCAAAATCAGTGATACGAACAACTTCACCTTTTACAACCTGACCGACTTCAAGGTTAGAAAACATATTTTCTTTAGTTTCTTCCAGATTATCCGAATAAACCTTTTTGTTAGAAAGGATAAAGTTATTCTGTGCAGGATCAAGCGAAAGTATCTTTAATTCAATTTTTTGACCTACAATATTGTCTGTATCTTTTGCTCTCAGATGACTTGACGGAACAAAGCCTCTTACACCTTTAATTTCTACTAAAACACCGCCTTTAACAACAGAAACAACTGTTCCTTCAACAGTTTCATCTTTTTCTTTGAGTTCTTCCAGCTCTTTCCAGGCGTATGCCATTGCGACTTTTTTATGCGAAAGCATAAAACGACCGTCTTCATCTTCTTCTTTAATTATAAGAAATTCGTACACTTCTCCTTTTTTAAGTGCTTCTTCAACCGGTACAGAGTTGTCAATTCTTGCTTCTCGTTCCGGAACACAGGCTGATGTTTTAGCACCTATATCTACGATTACACCTTCGGAATCATATCCGCATACCATACCTTTGACTAAATCGCCTTTTTGAAATTTGTAATCATATTGTGAAATAAGTGACTCAAATTCATCATCCGTGTAGGCTTTTGTGACCATTAGTTTTCTCCATTTAACTATTCTAGTATTTATTACTATAAATATAATATTAAAAATTTTAACGTATTTTGTCAATTAAAAACTTATCGAAAGTTAATAATCCTCAATGTTTTGAGGTAATTTTTGCATAAAAATTATATTTATAAAAAGATTTTTTTCTGAAATTCCGAAATTTACATTTTTTAACAATTAAATGGAATTTTTTAAAGTAAAAAAGAAAAATGCCGATATATTCCATGTGATTTCTAAACAGGGAGTACATATGGAATACAACAACGAATACGATGAAAATCAATTACAGCATATAAAAATACAACAGGATTTGATTGACCTTATCAGGGTAATCGATGACTGTATGGAAGAAATGGATAAATTTTACTTCTACGCAATGAAACGCAGAATGCTTGCCGGTTCGACAAATAACTAGAACAACGGTATTTTAATTCGATATTGTTTTGGCTATAATCATTGTGGAATTATAAATTTTACAGGGTGGATTATGCTAAAACAATATATTATTGATGTTACGACAAATGCAATCAAAACAGCCGCAAAAGCAGGCAGGCTTAACCTGCTTAAAGAAGACGATGATTTTTCATTAAACGCCGAAATCCCTAAAAATGAAGAATTCGGTGATATTGCAGTCAATGTTTCTGCGCTGGCAAAATTTGCCAAAATGGCACCGCCTGCTATTGCACAAACTGTTGCTGAAGCGATAAATATTGAAGACTGCACTATTTCCACCGTCGCAGGTTTTATAAACTTTAAACTCGGAAAATCCTTCCTCAACGCTATTGTTAAAGAAATAATGGAACAAAAAGCCGACTACGGTTCAAACGACTTTGGTTCAGGGCAAAAAGTGATTTTAGAATATGTTTCAGCCAATCCCACTGGTCCGTTCCACATAGGTCACGGCCGCTGGGCTGCAATGGGCAGTGCACTCGCTAATCTGTTGAAATTTGCGGGTTACGACGTATATCAGGAATTTTATATCAACGATGCAGGAAATCAAATTAAAAACCTCGGACGTTCTCTGCATATAAGAGTTTTACAAGAACTTGGCGAAAAAATAGACTTCCCTTCTGATGAAATTGAAAGAAAGTCTTATTATCCCGGTGATTACCTTATCCCTGTTGCAAAAGATTTTGTAAAAGAAAATCCCGAACTTGCAAAATCTTTAAATAGAGATTTAACAACCGAACAGCTTGAGATTTTAAGCTCATTTGCCAAAGCCAAAATGCTCGGATTACAAAAAGAACTGTTAAATAAATTCCATACACATTTTGATAACTTCTATTCCGAAACCGATTTACACAAATCAGGCAAAGTTGAAAAATGTGTAAA
This sequence comes from Candidatus Gastranaerophilales bacterium, assembly GCA_944323275.1. Taxonomy (GTDB): domain Bacteria; phylum Cyanobacteriota; class Vampirovibrionia; order Gastranaerophilales; family Gastranaerophilaceae; genus Limenecus. Next base: position 27,814 of record CALUSA010000003.1, on the reverse strand, counting down.
TAAGTTAAAAGAGCTTGGAATGTTGTATGAAAAGGAAGGTGCATTATGGTTTAAATCATCGCTTTTTGGTGATGATCAAGACAGAGTGCTCAAAAAAACAGACGGCTCAAACACCTATCTTACCGCTGACATTGCTTATCACCATGATAAAATTCAAAGAGGCTTTGACAAACTTATCAATATCTGGGGGGCAGACCATCACGGTTATGTTGCAAGAATGAAAGCAGCAATAGAAGCTCTTGGCGACGACCCGAACAAACTTGAAGTACTACTCGGGCAGCTTGTTAACATTGTTTTAAACGGCGAAGCAACACGTATGGGCAAAAGAAAAAATATGGTTACGTTAGAAGACCTTATTGACGAAGTCGGGGTTGATGCCACCAGATACTGGATGATAATCAGAAGTATAGACACAACGCTTGACTTTGATATAGAACTGGCTAAGTCCAAAACCGATGACAACCCCGTATTTTATGTCCAATACGCACATGCCCGTGCCTGCTCAATTTTCAGGAACGCTAAGACCGAGCGTATTAACGTTGAAACAGGTGAAAAAATTACTCCGCTGTTTAGTGAAAACGAATTGGACGAAGCTATTATGAACGCAGATTTAAACCTTTTGTGGTCTGTTGATGATGAAAAATCAACTGCTTCAGCCAAAAAATTAATTTTAAAGCTCGAAGAATTTAAACCGCTTATACTAATGGCGGCAAAAAACAGAGCACCGTATATGATTTGCAAATATCTGCAAGAGCTTTCAGGCTGCTTCCACCAGTTTTATACATTTTCAAGAGTCTTAACTGATGACAAAAAGCTTTCCGCAGCAAGGCTTGCGCTTATAAAATCAGTATCAACCGTTATAAAAACAGCTCTCTCCCTGCTTGCGGTAGAAGCACCGGAAAGAATGTAGATTAAGCTGATTCTTTTACGGCATAAGGTCGATTGTTAAATGAAAAAACTCATTATTTTCATATTTTTTATATTAGCAGCAGGACAGCCGACCTGTGCCTTTCAGGAAGTTATTGTGCTGGAAACAGATACAAAACCGCTCATTAGCGAAACCATGCTTGACGCAACAGAAGCAGATGACAATCCTGTTTCGACAGTTGATGATAATACAATCTATAAAGAAAATGGAAAACAAGAGTCCTCTGGTGAACACAAACAAAACAATATACAACTGCGAAGCGGAATTGTTAACTACAATCCGCAAAACGCAAATGCTTCTCCCGAAACATTTTTGTTACACCTGCTTAAAGACACAACTAAAGACATTTACGAACTCGAGGTAGAAAGAACAGACGTCCCTGCACAGCTTTTAAAAGACAAATTGACATTTAACTTTGAAAAAGGTCCGCTGGACAGTCTGCATCTCTGGTCAGCGTATCAAATGAATTTTTCAACAGAGATACAGGAAAAAGATGATACAGATTCTAAATTTAATGTAGGGTTAATAAACATACTGTTCGACGGAAAATTTAAAGGCGGCAAAGAAAATTTCAGGATAATGCTGGATCCGACGCACAGAAGCTCACATCCGGAGTTTATGCAGACGTTTTTTCAAGATTTTTATGTTGAATCCTCAAGAATCCCTCATCACAAAATTCTTATCGGCAATTCCCGCCCCGGCGTAGGTATAGAAGGTGCACAATCACCTTACACTCTTTCATTTATAAACAGATCGCAAATTTCACGCAATTTATCCAATATGAGAAAATTCGGAGTAAGATTAAGAGGCGATTATTCTCTTGCAGACTATGATGTAGGAATCTACAGTTCATCAACAAACTTTACATCATTTTTCCCCGGACATGAACTTGATGCGTGGGTTAACCTAAAACCACTCGGAAAAACAGACGGAAAATACGGAAAACTTATAACCGGAGCAGGGATACAGTCAGGTGAAAAACACGGTACCAACTATTATATGACCGGTGCTTATGCCGGCTACAGATACAAAAAATTCTGGACAAAATTTGAATATGCTCACGCAAACGGTTCTAACGGCGGAGCAGGATTGACAAATGCACGCTCTCAGGGCTTTTTTGTAACGGCAGGATATTTTTTAACGAAAAAACTTGAACTTTTGGCAAGATACGACCATTTTGACCCTGATAGAAATATAAATAAAAACAACAGGAAAGAACTTACTTTAGGCACAAATTATTATCTCAAAGGACAGGCTCTGAAACTTATTTTTAACTATGTATTCTGCAACAACGATGATGCTGTTGATTCACACAGGCTGATGGTCGGAACACAAATTATTTTATAATTTTTTTAAACAGGTTCTGATTTGCGCCACAAAATTTTTAAAGATGCAATTTCATCACCTGACAGTTTTGAAGTAATATCATGCAGAGTGACTATATTATCACTTTCTGTAATCTGTGCTTTAGAAACAACAATATCACCCAATTTCAACTCTTTTTTGTATTTAATATCAATGGAATCAGGAGAATATTCAAACCTGAAATCAGGATTCAACGTTTCAAGAGCCCAGATAATATAATTGCTGTTGTTAACATGCCTGTTAACATCAATATCATCAAACCTTACAGCAAATTCTTTTGCGCAATCAATATTTGACAACTGTTCAATTTTTGAAAAATCCAAATCCGATTCTCTTTTTTCAAACGATTTTACAAAATCCAGCGCAGTTTGCATCGGCTGAATTTTTCTTGAATCAATATCAATCAATACCCATGCTGAAACAATACGCCCGAGCAGTGTTCTGTCTGCGGAATAAAGTTCAAAATCACGAAAAGCATAAAGTTTTGTTGTGCCCCTTGACTCTGTTTTAATAATAAGTTTTTCAAGATTTTTTAACTCTTTATAAAGTTCAATATGATATTTTAAAACCACCCACGCATAATTATGAGGAAATATGTAAGATGGGCCAAATCCGAGTTTTTCCGCACTGATTGTAGCAATATCCTGCAAGAAATTGAGTAATGCAGACTCTTTTAAATCACCTTTAACGTTTTGTTCGTAGTAGGTTATTGCATATTCTTTTTCAAGTATATAGTCCATATACGCTCTATTCTTTCACAACCCGTGCAGGAAATCCGGCTGCTGAAATTTCATTTGCCACGGCTTCTGCTTTGTGAGCATTTGCATAAGAACCTGCCTGCAATACATAACTACCGTCAACTTCTTTAACAAACGGGCTGACGGAAATATTTGTGTTCATAAGTTTATTTTGAGCCTGTATTGCCTGTTCTATTGTAGGATAAGAACCAACAAATACTTTTGACATTTTAAAAGAGTCGTCCTTTGGCGACACATGTTTAGACGTCTGAGGAATTGGAGGTACCGTACTGTTAGATGCAGACGGAATTTCTCCGGAAGAAGAATTTGAATATTCAATAGGTTCAAACTCTGAAGATTCGGAAGAACGTTCGGTATTCTGAGCTTCTTTGACTTTTTCTCCATCAGAACTTTCTTCCTGCTCCGCAGTAGTGTATTCAATATCTTCGGTTTGACCGTCATCTCTTTTAGAGGCACCGGGCATATTGTCTTCCATCTGAATCCATCTTAAACGGTCATCGATAGGTTGTTTTACTTCGCTGTCAGTATCTTCATGTTCTAAGGTTTCTTCTTCACCGCCGCCGATTTCAACATCAACATCAGGCGACATGCTCTTTATAAAATATGTTATGACAATCAATGAAACCAGAAACGTAACAAGAAATAATATTATTGTCTGTTTAACTTTGCTTGATTTTGTCATATAAATTATACTCCCCTGACTTTACATACAGCGTATAAAATTTCCGAGTTTTCTTCAATATATCGTTTCATTATATTTTTTGCAAATTCTTCAACTTCCGTAATACCTAAATCAGTTGTTAATCCGCACGCTTCAACAGGGGCACCGGACGGATCTATATTAAGCCCTGTGTGAATAAGCCCTGAGGTCGTTGATTTTGTTGCGATTGAAACCGATAATTTTTTATTTACACCGTCAATCTTTACAAAAATATCATCGCCGCTGCGTGTTATTTCAAACTTATTACCAAGGATTTTTCTCAATTCTTCAATTATTATACATATCAAAAATCTCTGTCTTAAAACACATTCACTCAAACTTATACCAAACTGTTCAATTATAAAACTCAACATTTTCTTACTGTATATGGGTGAATTTGATATAACATCTTCAATGTCAACCATCTCTGTAATCTTTACATCGGTTTCTCCGATAAAGGCGACTACAGCATCACCGGCAAGATGAAAATTTTTATATATCCAGTGAGGGGCAAGCTGGCTGCCTATATACTTTATTTCTTTATCTATAAATAATGATTCCATATTATATTCCTGTATTCATTCGTTAAAGAGTTGTTTTAATATTGTATCACAGCCGTTATATTTAAGTGCTCTTTTTAAACGGCTGCAGGACTCACAATGTCCGCAATGCCCGTGTTCATTATTATAACAGCTGTTTATATATTTTAAAGGAACATTTAACTCAATCGCATTTTTTACTATTTCATTTTTATCAAAATTTATCAAAGGTGCAATTACTTTTATATCATAATTGGTTGAGGTTTTTAAAACTTCATTTGCATCATCAATAAACTTTTGAGAGTTGTCGGAAAAAGTTTCGGCTTCTTCCTTATTAGCACCTATAACAATATAATCATAGCCGAAAGAATCGGCATAAGCTGCCGCTATATTAATAAACAAACCGTTTCTGTTCGGTATCCAAACATTTTTCATACTTTGAACAGTTAGTTCATTATCATTCAAATCGACCGTATCTATCTTTGGAACATTTGTATCCGCAACAAGAGAAGTCTTTGTAATATTTTTTAGCCAGTCAAGTTTTATGCATTCATGTTTTATCCGGTAGTAATCAGCTATTTTTTGGGACGACGTATATTCTTTTTCAAAAGCTTTTTGCCCGTAATCAAAAGTAAGTGCAAGTTCAAAATCAATCCCTTTTTTCAAGGCAAATGCAAGCGATACTACCGAATCCAATCCGCCTGAAAGCAATATAACGGCTTTGTTATTTAATTTAGTCATCCTGTTCTTCTTCCAGTATTCTTCTGGCTTCTTCCTTACAAATATCGCCATACTGCGCATTGTTTATTATCCGGTTTAATTCATCTTCACCATTTATGTTATAAAGAGCGATTACGGCATTTTGCTTAACCTCGTCATCTCTGTCAGTAAGCATACCTCTGATTAACTCAAGAGCTTCCTGAGTATCATAATCCATAAGTGCCTCAATTGCATTTATTCTCACCTGAGGATTTTCATCATCTAAAGACTTCTTTAACGCTTTAAACGCTCTGCCATCCCCGGGGGTAAGTCTGCAAAGAGCTTCGACAGCCTTTTCTTTCAAATAAGTAAACTTATCCATAATCCCTGTTTTAGTTTCAAGGATTTTTACAAGTGAATCTACCGCCCTCATATCCCCTATTAACCCGAGGGCTGTTGTTGCGGATTCCCTGACATAAACAGATTTTTCAGATTCGTCCGACGCCACACTCATAAGAGAAGTGACCGCATATCTGTCACCCAGACGCCCGAGTGCATCAGCACAGCTCAGCCTCACTTTATAATTTTCATCTTTGTTATTTAGACAATACATCAAAGGATGCACAGAGGAATGGTCTTTTAAATTTGAAATTGCTTTGGCGCAAAGCACACGCACATTGGTATAATAGTCTTTATCATAATCAGGATGCGGGGTGCTTTCTTTCATTAACAAAAGGGTTGTTAACGGTTCAAGCGAAGAAGAATCCCTGAATTTATCCAACTGTCTTATAAGCCAGCAAAGAACCTCTGAGCGGTACTCTATCTTTAAAAAATAATTGAATATTGCAATCAATTCAATTTCTGAATAATTATTTTTTAAATTTTCAAGGTGTTCAATCGTCTGAGAGTCATCTGTGTCCTGCGATACCAAACACTCAGCTGCCATTATGTTATAATCTATGCTTTTATTCTCAGACATTTCCCCGATAAAACCTTTTGTTAATGATATTTATAAACAAAAAACAAAAAGATATCAACTGTTTTGACTGATTAATTTTAATTATTCAAACACCTTGTTTCTTGTAAAAAAGATAACAAAACCTTAACAAAAACCCGTATTTTAGTAAATTTTGCACTGTGTTTTGTTTTATTAGGATTGTGTGTATAGTAAAAACTTAAACTATTTTGCCTAAAAATAGTTTAAACAGCGTGTGAAAGGTTATTGCTAATTGATTATCAGCAGCGAAAAAGTCAAAAAAAGCTTAAACTGGGCAGGCAAAACTTTGCATGCTCCGGAGCAACGTCTGCTGCTCGGTGCAACGGCACTGGCTACACAGCCATTTATTGATTTACACAACAAAGATGTTGATGAAGAAACGAGAAAAATTTCTGCCGCACGCACAATAGCAAAAATTATAGCAGGAACAACGGTAGGTGTTCTTGTGAGATACGCCGGCATCTGGGCGGCTAACAAATATTCAAAATTTGAAAAAGTATTTGCCGATGCCGATAAAACCATAATTGAAAAAATCATACCGGATAAAAAACGAGGATTTTTAACTCCGATTTTCTATAAAAATACAATATTCCCGATATCCGATAAAGTATTTGACAAACGCATAACAAGACACAGAAAAGCAATGGGTACACTCCTCGCAACTGTAGCTATGGTTGCCACAAACTTTTTACTTGATGCACCTATAACAAAATATCTTACAAAAATTTTTCAAAAAGGAATTGAACCCCAAAAAACAAATAACGGGAAGGAGGTTGAAGCATAATGTCCGCTCCTTCCGTAATGCAAAAAGTTACACAATACATGTTTGACCACTATTCAAAAGATAACGGTGCATTACTTGTACACCTCGGTGCCCTCGGATGGGTTTTAGGCTCTATAGCACAAATCGGAGTAGTGCTCGGAGATAAAAGTATAGATAAAGAACAAAAAAGGTTTCTTCTCCCGCAGGAAGGTGCTGATGCCGTAGTTAATATCGGAATGTACTATTCTATCTGCGAATTAATCAAAAAAAGTGCTGACAAACTGGTTGAAAAAGGTATGCTGCTGACAGACGACGTAGCTAAAGCCATATCAAGTATCAACCCCTTCAACAAACCCGGTGTTGATTATAAAGACTGGAAAAATCTTTTTACAAAAGACGAATTAAAAAAGAATCTGACAAAACTTTTAAACGATGCTGATTCTTTAGATACCTTCAAAAACTTAAGTTTTGACGAAAAAGCACAGGCAAAAGAACTCGCTAAAGCAGCTCTTGAACAGCTCGAAAATCATAAAGACAACGTAGGCGTCATTGCGGCAATAGCAGCTTCAATTCTTGCATGCAATGTTATGACGCCTTACGTAAGAAACATTGTTGCTTCAAAAATTCAAAAACATGCTAATCATGAAGAAGCTGTTCAAATAAGAAAAACACAAATTAAAGAAAATATTACAACAATAAATCCTCTGCCTTTGTCTTTTAAAGCATTTAGCGGCTACAATGCATTTTCTAAAGTTAAAATTTAGTTTGAATATACCTCTTGTTTTTTATAAACTTAAAATGTTATGGAAATTGAGGGTGTATATGCTTTTATTTTGTATTTTATATAACTTTGTAGTGATATTGCTTGCAATAATACTATTGCCTGTTATTTTGATTGCGCTTGCTGCCGTACCAAAATTTCGTGCGGGATTTTTTACAAAACTTGGATTTTATCCTGCATTCAACCTTGATAAAAACAAACAAACAATCTTTTTCCATGCTGTTTCCGTCGGTGAGGTAAACGCTATTGAAGCACTTGTAAAAAAGACAAGAGAAACTTTCCCTGAAGCAAATATCGTTCTTTCCACCACAACAAAAACAGGACAGGAAATTGCACATAAAAAATTGGAAAAAACAGTAAACGCTATAACATATTTTCCTTTTGATTTCTTTTTCAGTGTAAATGCATTTTTAAAAGCAGTTCGCCCTGACAGAATTATTATTGCCGAAACTGAAATCTGGCCTGACTTTGTGTACCTTGCAAACAGAAAAAATATTCCTGTTTACATAGTAAACGGAAGACTATCACCCAATTCATATAAAGGTTACAAAAGATTTTCTTTCTTTTTTAAACCTGTACTCGCTCAATACAGAGGTATTTTTATGCAAACACAGGGCGATGTTGAAAGAATTCTTGATGTCGGTGCAAAACCTGAAATCACAAAATGTATGGGAAATTTAAAATTTGATATCAAACCCACACTCGACAATGAGCAGATAACACAGCTTGCCCAGAGTTTAAAACTTAACGGCGCACGGATGATTGCAGCTGCAAGCACGCACAAAGGCGAAGATGAAATTATCTTGAAGGTATTTAAAGGTTTAAAACAACAATTCCCCGACATCAAACTGCTGCTTGCACCAAGGCATCCGGAACGTTATACAAAAGTCACGGAATTGCTGGAACAATCAGGTTTGTCTTTCGGTAAACGTAGCAATAATGATACTTTTGAAAACAATGATGTAATAATGCTTGACACAATGGGTGAATTAATGAAAATGTTTTCTGTATGCTGCTTTGCTTTTATTGGCGGAAGTTTTTCTTCAACCGGCGGACATAATCCGCTTGAGGCAAATATATGGGGCAAACCTGTTCTTTCCGGAGATTGTGTATTTAACTTTAAAGATATTTATGCATTTTTAACAAAAACTAATGCAGCAAAACTTTCTAAAACAGAAGAAGAACTGAAAAATGATATGTATAAACTTTTAAATGATAAAGATTTCTATTGCAAAGCCTGCGACGACACTCACAAAATATTTGAAGAAAATTCAGGTGCGGTTGATTTCGTTATAGACGTATTAAAAAATTCGTAAAAAAGGAATATTAAAATTTACAATCCCACAATTTTAAACGACTTAAAAGAGAGGTGTTATCAATTGTCAAAATTTGTTTAACAATTGATTTTGCAACTTTTATTTTTCCGTTAAGTTCTACTGTTACCTCCTGCCCTCTTAATTCTTTTAACTTCAATTCTTTAATATCCTTCATTGTTCTTTTTAATATTCCATATTGGGCAGGCATTTTTTCTTTATTATGATTTTCAAAACTTCTGAAAAGAGAGCTTACATGTATCTGTGTAATATCTTGTATCGGCTTTACGCCTGGTTCAAATTCTTTTAAAGCAATATTAAGAAGTGACCCGAATAAATTTTTACGTAATTTAGAATCAATATCCATTACAGAAGAATTAATTGCCGAAAAAATCAAATGCAGCGGACTTCTAGGTGCAAAAATAAAATCCGGATTGTCTTTGTAAAAATCTATTGCGGTTAAGGATTTATCCTGAGGGTTATATATTAAATTAGCCGCACAACAATCAAAAATCATATCATTTTCTTTAGCAAAACACATTTGCTTATAAAGATTGTAATAAGACTCAAACGGCAGCTTAAAAAGTTCTTTTTTATTTTTATATAAAAAACAGTTTGTACCCGGTAAAAATGTCATTATGCTTGAATCTTCGCCTAATTTTGCAACAGTATGATTAATTTTATCCTCTACGCTTAAATCAAACGACAACATATTTTTATAATCTGCAAAGCCGTTAAAATTATTAAGATTCCTTCTGATACGCAGCACATAGTTTGTTTGAGGAATTTTATAAACACGTGATTCTCCGCCTTCTCCCAACTTATTCTCAGGTTTTAACGCACTTTCAAGCTTTTCCAAAATTTGTTCTTCACTCATATCGAGCAAATCCTTTTCTCTGCCTGAAAATGACACTTCATCCTTAACCTGTTTAGTTTGAATATTAGTATTAACAGCAAACATTTTAGCTAGCTGCTTAATCTGAGCTGTATCATTAAAATTTTGCGGTTGAATCTGTAACATAACAATTGGACAAACTGCGCTGAAACAAAAAAATTGCCTTAAAAATTTTAATTGTTAGATTTCGTAACATAAAATCAGCTAAAAACCATAATCAATAACAAATTTGATGAAAAATATTTATTGTTATACTAATATAATAATTGAAAGGGTAAGCAATGCTTAATATACTTGCTGTATTTACCGGCGGAGGAATAGGAGCCGTTTTAAGATATTTAATAACACAGGCTGCCTCAAAAATTTTAGGCACGTCATACCTGTTTGCCGGTACCTTATGCGCAAATATAATCGGATGTTTTATAATAGGTTATATTTTCGGTATAACTATACAAAAAGTTGATTTAATCTCTCCCGAGTTAAAACTTTTTTTAACAGTAGGTTTTTTAGGCGGACTGACAACTTTCAGTACTTTCAGCTGTGAATCCTTTTGCTTTATTAAAGAAGGAAAAATGATTCAGGCTGCGCTGTATATTTGTGCAAGTCTAATTTTAGGTCTTGCTGCGACGTACAGCGGTTTTACACTGGCAAAATAAATTTTGAAATACACTAGCAAAAAAAACTCATTTTACGTTTTATATAAACAGTTGTAGCGGAAAAGTGAAATGTCGATTGTCATTAGTAACAGAGCCGAAAAGGCGGTAACAGCCATCGGTAAATATATTAACTCCCCGGAGCAGCGTTTAATACAGGGTGCTACGGCTCTTGCCACGCAACCGTTTATAGACTTAAATAACCGTTCGGCTGACGAAGACACAAGGGCTGTTTCCGTTGCAAGGACAATAGGCAAAATTGTTGCAGGTACTGTAGTAGGGGTGGGGGTTCGCTATGCAACTATTTTTCTGGCAAAAAGATTTTCAAGATATGTTTTAAAAGAAGGTCCGAAATATCTTGAAGAAATCAAACGTAAAACAAAATACGATGTACTATTGCCGGAATTTGACTGCAGCAAAATGAAAATCAAAAAGCAAGATTTTATAAATAAATATAACAATTCAATAAAAACAATCGGAACAATTTTCGCCACAGGTGTAATGGTTTTCACTAACTTCTTAATCGATGCACCATTAACCAAAATTATTACAAAAGCTTTGACCAAAAGGGTAAAAAGCAGTATTGAGCACAACCATGTAAAACAACAAACGGAGGTTGAAGAAAATGCCGCTGCTTAAGGGAAATATCTTTGAAAGTCTTGCAAACAAAGTATGGAACGGCAAATATGCCGACGATGTAGGCATTGCGCTTATACATCTCGGTGCTGCAGGCTGGGTTCTTTCGGCACTTGCGCAAATTCTGATGCTTGCTCACAATAAGGATATTGATAAAAAAGAAAAACGTTTTCTCATTCCTCAGGAAATCGCTGACGGAGTTGTAAATGTGGGACTTTATTATTCAATATGCCAGATTATAAAAAACATCGGCGATTATATGTCCGAAAACATTCAATACATGACTCAAAAGAGCAATGATTTTTTAAAAATAACGAAACCTGATTCACGCTCAAATCTTGAATTCATTAAAGGTTTCGCAGAAACTTTCCGCAACAACGGTATTACAACAGTAAAAAAACAAAGACAAAACATGAGTGCCTTCCTTGACGGTACGCTAAATTACCTAAAAGGTAAAAATGTTCCTGAAAATTTTACCCCCGGTGCTGATTTTAAAACAGCATTTGAAAATCTTGCAAAAGGCAGAACATTAGAACAACAGATTGATTTGGTTGAAGATGTACAAAGAAACTTTAACGGCTACAAAAACGGCGTTGGTGTTATTGCAGCTGTCGGAGCATCAATTCTGGCTTGCAATATTATTACCCCTGTTGTCAGAAACATAATGGCAAACTACTCTCAAAAAAGACTTATGCGAAAAAATGCCTCTGCCGTTCAAGTTGAAAAACCCTCAACAGCTAACGTATATTATAATAAAACACAATTCAGCACACTGCGCTACCCGATGCCAAAATCAGGCACCTTCAGTTCTTTTAAAATTTAATATTTTCTTAATAAAACCGGCTTTAAATTTACACACATTTTGCGTTATACTTAGCGTGTCAAAACAAACAGAGGATAAAAACATGTTATTAGGCGTAAATATTGATCACATTGCAACATTAAGAAATGCAAGAGGAGGGCTTGAACCTAACCTGATTCAAGCAGCAATTGTATGTGAAAAAGCAGGTGCTGACGGAATAACCGTACACCTTCGTGAAGACAGACGCCACACCAGAGATAACGATGTTTATGAACTGAAGAAAATTCTTAAAACAAGGCTGAATCTTGAGATGGCACTTACTGATGAGATGCAAAAAATTGCCCTCGAGGTTCTGCCGCAAAACGTATGCCTTGTTCCTGAAAAAAGAGAAGAAGTCACAACGGAAGGCGGACTTGAGGTAGCCTCCAGAGTGGAATTTGTTACAGATTTTGTAAAACCGCTTGTTGATGCCGGTATTATTGTAAGCTTATTTATTGACCCGGATAAAACTCAGGTGCAGGCTGCCGCCAAAACAGGTGCACAGTTTATTGAACTGCATACAGGCAGATACTCCGAAGCCTTTGGCACAGAAAATGAAGAATTTGAATTTGATAATCTTAAAGAAGCAGCGGAACTGGCTCAAAAATTAGGGCTTAAAGTCAATGCGGGACACGGTTTGACTTATGAAAACGTCCACAGAATGAAAAAAATCCCGCAGCTCATTGAGCTGAATATAGGTCATAATATCATTGCTCACGCTGTTTTCGACGGATTGGAAAAAGCCGTTAAAGATATGAAAGATTTAATATCTTAACCCTTAAAAATCAGCAGAATACCATATAATCTAAGTTAAATAGATGAAATTATACCTGTGTCCATTGATAAATAAGGATTTATTTATTAAAATTACAACTAAAGTAGTATATCCGCAAAAATTTTGCTAAAAATAAGAGCAAATTTTACAAAGCTAACCGCTGAACAAAAATTTAACAACCGAGCCTATCTGCAAAAATTATCAAATGCAGAGGTAAAAGTCCTCTTTAACAGTTATAAAAGATGAAATTTACAGGCTCAATAAGTCTGCGGCGGCAGTAATACCGGATTACGGATTAGATTGAGTGAGAGTGATTATGGTTGCTATTGCAAAAATTCTTATTATCGACGACAACGCAAAATATCTGGCTGACGCATTACCGCTGTATGGATACGAAGTTGAAATTGCAAAAGACGGGCTGCAGGGTATAAAAAAATTAACTGCCGAAAACAGCAGTTTTGACCTTGTTTTGTTGGATGTAATGATGCCTAATATGGACGGCTGGGAAACTTTAAAAGCTATCCGCCAGAACAAAAAATTTGAAAATATTCCGATAATTATGATTACGGCTATCAATGAAGAACAAAAAGAGATTTCGGGCTTAAAGTTCGGAGCTGATGATTATGTTGTCAAACCGTTTATTTTACCTAACCTTCTTGCAAGGATTGAAGCTCTTTTAAGACGTTCGTCCTGGCAAAAGGAAAAACACACAAATGTTGATCTTAAATTTGTAAAAGAAGGAAACATTGAGCCTTTAACTTCCAGAGAAAAAGAAATTTTAAAAATGGTTTCACAAGGAGCAAGCAACAATGATATTGCTGAAAAACTTTATGTGCGTGAAGTTACTGTTAAAACACACCTCAACAGCATTTTTAAAAAATTAAAAGTAAAAAACAGAACACAGGCTGTTTTACTTGCAATGCAAATGCGTATTATTGAGGATTAATAAAAAAAGTGTTATCATGAGCTATTATTACTAAGGAGAGCTTTTAAATGCCAGAATACACAAAAGAAGAATTATTTGACCTTATTGTTTCTAATCCTTCAGCTTATGAGGATTATCACAAAGACCACGACGAAATAGACCTCAGCGAGCTTGATTTTTCAAACATGACGCTGGAAGGCATTAATTTTACAAACGCAGACCTGTCAGGCTGCTCTTTTGGCGAGGCAAATTTTACAGAGGTGAATTTTACGGATACTGATCTCACCTCTGCTGATTTTTCCCGTTCAAACCTTGTGGAATGCAATTTTTCAGGTGCATTGTTAAACGGAACAGATTTCAGCTATGCGGCTGTTAATTATTGCAGCTTTACTGATGCTGATATGGCAGGGGCTGTATTTAACGAAAGTGATTTACAAAATTCAGACTTTTCTGCTGCCGACAATATGGATGCGGTAAGGTTTGACGAATCTACAATCTGGCCTGATACCGATATGCTGCCGGAAGATTTTGATACAACTTATACAAAAGATTTGTCTTCATTAGAAGATGACGAAGATACTTCTTCGGGTGATTATTAATAAAATAGTTTATATTGCCAGAGAGATGACTCTAAACAAAAAACGCTTTCTTTAATCTTATAAAGAAAGCGTTTTCATATAAAGCATTCAACCTTACAACATAACCTTCACGGGTTATGCGTTATTTGAAAATTATTACTTCATTGCACCTTTAACTATTTTAGCGAAACTGTCAGCTTTAAGACTTGCACCGCCGACTAAAGCACCGTCAATATCTGATTGTGCCATTTGTTCTTCAATAGTTTCGGGTTTTACACTTCCGCCGTATAAAATTCTTATTGAATTAGCGGCATCAGCACCTGCAATATCTTTAACAACGCCTCTAATCATTGCAATAACTCTGTTAGCTTCGGTTGAATCACAAGTTTTGCCTGTACCGATAGCCCAGATAGGCTCATAAGCAATGATTGATTTTGCCACTTCGTCAGGTGTAAGACCGTTCAATGCAGCTTTGATTTGAGAAGCTATGTGAGAATCTGTAACACCAGCTTCTCTTTGTTCAAGTGATTCACCGCAGCAAATAATAGGTACTATGCCTTCTGCAAGGATTTTTTTAGCTTTTTTGTTAACCATTTCATCAGTTTCACCAAAGTATTGTCTTCTTTCGGAGTGACCGATAATAATATATTCACAACCGGCATCTTTTGCCATTTCAACAGAAACTTCGCCGGTGAAAGCACCCTGTGTTTCATAGAAACAATTCTGGCAGGCAAGTTTTACTTTGCCGCAGCCGCAATCTGTCATAGCTTTATTCACTGCATACAATGATGTAAACACAGGTGCAACAACAACTTCCGGCAATGCTGCTTTGTCTGATTCTTTTAATTCAGCCATCAAACCGTTGATTAATTCAACTGATTCGGCTTGTAATTTGTGCATTTTCCAGTTACCGGCAATAACAGGTCTTCTTGACATAATAAAATCTCCTTATTTTGTACTAATTCACAATTGAATAGTAGACAAAACAAGGAGATTTATCAAGAAAGATTTATTTAACGCCAAATAGTCTTTCGTTTGCAAATTCTCTGAATGCTGTGGAAATTTTATCCGCATAAGGTTCTGAAGGGTTAAATTCAACCTTTTTTACAGGATATTTTGAAACGGCATTCGGGAAGAAAACGCCTTTAAATACATCTTTAAAAAATCCGAAAAATTCTTTTGTAGACATTGTAGGCAACTGTTCTCTGTTATTTTTACTTCTGAACATATTGTCTAACATTATACCTACATCAGTTGATGTCGGATTCTTTCTGTCTGCAATACTCAGACGTATTGTATCACCTGCATCTTCCGGAAAAGTAAAATGGAACCTTACATCTCCTTTGTCTGCCCTTCTTTGCAAAGACTTAAATTGTTCAAAATCAGGATTTGCAACCATTTTTTTTAAAAGCTGTTTAGGATTTGTTTTCGGCATTGCTCCTTCAAAATAATCATTAAAAGGAGCCTGAATTGTTCGTAGTGTAACTTTCATATTTTCCTCAATTATTTTTTGTATCTGTCTACATAAAAGGCTAACATAAAAAAAATTAATAATTTAGAGATAAATATTTACAATACTTAATTATTGTCCGAAATTCAAATTTAATCCCAGCAATTTAACAGGCTCGCTGTTATCACGTTCCAACCAGGTTTGAGTTCTGTTCATTGAACGTTCTTCGTTAACCTGTTTAACATGAACGGCAAAATTTATATCTATAAAATTTATTGATTTCACTTCTTCCACATGATATTGGACAGCACCGCAATTCGGGCAGTATTTTGTTTCAGGTACAATATTATCAAATTTTATTATGGTTTTTCTCTTAACATTACAGCAGCTGCAGCGTGTAAGATACCATTTGTTTTCTATATATTTGCCGCAATCGGGGCAATAACACGCATCTTTATCAGGCGATACTTTTGAATGTGTACATTCTTTTTTACGATAAAAAAACACGATATTATACCTCACTGTTAATACTAGACAACTTTTATTTAATAATAATTTTAGTTAAGTCAAATAAAAAAAGAGCCTTTTAACTATAAACAAAAAGGCTCTTTTTTATCAGGTATAAAAGATTTTTTATTTATTTCTTTATTTATTTAAAGCTTCCCCTAAAAGCTTGTTAATAACCTGAGGATTAGCTCTGCCTTTGGTTTCTTTCATAATTTGACCTACGAAAAAGCCCATAAGGTTTGTTTTTCCGTTTTTATAAGCCTGAACCTGTGCGGGATTAGCTTCTATAACTTTATCAACAAGTTCTTTTATGGCACTCTCGTCAGATATTACACTCAGACCTTCTTTTTCAATAATATCTTGCGGATTGGTTCCGTTTTCAAGCATTTGCGGAAGTATTTTCTTTGCAATGTTATTGGATATCGTACCTTTGCTGATAAGGCTTACAAGCTGCGCAAGATGCTCCGGTGTAAGTTTTGTCTGGTTAATATTTATGTTATGTTCCTTCAAAAATGCGGTTATATCGCCGACAAGAAGGTTGTTAGCGATTCGGTAATCCGCACCCGATTCAAGAACCTTGTCATAAAATAACGCAGTTTCCATTTGTTCAACCATTACATTTGCGTCATAAGCACTTAAGCCGAGAGCCTCATATCTTTTACGTTTGGCTTCCGGAAGTTCCGGCATTTTTTGTCTGATTTCTTCAACCCATTCTCTTGAAATTTCAACAGGCATTAAATCCGGCTCGGGGAAGTAGCGGTAATCATTGGCATCTTCTTTGCTTCTCATTGTTTTGGTAACTTTCTGGTTGTCATCCCAGAGTCTTGTTTCCTGATCAACTTCACCGCCTTCTTCAACAATTTCAATCTGTCTGTCTATTTCATATTCGATAGCTCTTTGCAGCGCAGAGAAACTGTTGATGTTTTTAATTTCCGCACGGGTACCGAATTTGTCGGAACCTTTTGGCATAACAGAAACGTTTGCATCACATCTCATTGAACCTTCTTCAAGGTTTCCGTCACAAACCCCTATATAACGGACAATATTCCTTAATTCTTCCATGTAAGCTCTTGCTTCGTCAGAAGAACGCATATCAGGCTCGGAAACTATTTCTAACAACGGAGTACCGGCTCTGTTGAGGTCAACGAGAGAATACAAAGAACCAGCAAGACCATCAGCACCGGCATGGACAAGTTTGCCGGCATCTTCTTCAAGGTGAGCACGGGTAATACCGATTTTTTTACCGTTAATATTTATATAACCGTTTACACAAATCGGTTGATCATACTGAGAAATCTGATAACCTTTCGGCAAATCCGGATAAAAATACTGTTTACGGTCAAATTTACATCTTGCAGGGATTTCGCAATTCAAAGCAAGCCCGAGAAGAATCCCCATATTAACACACTCTTTATTTAAAACCGGCAATACCCCCGGCATACCGAGTGTAATTGTGCTTGTGTGTGTATTAGGTTCTGCACCGAACTCTGTTGAGTCGGGAGCAAATATTTTAGATTTTGTTTTTAGCTGGGCATGCACCTCAAGCCCTATAACTACCTCGTATTTATCTCTGATTGCTTGTGAAACCATATTTTTAACTTCCTTAATTATTTCTAATCCCTGAAATAATTTTAGCACAAATAAAGTTTCTGTTAGCGCAGGAGTTTTTCATATTCATTTTTACATTTTTTATATTGACGTATAAAAATAGTCTGAATCTTTGCATTATCCTGCAGATTTTGTTCCAATTTTGCAGCAATACATTTTTTTAATGCTGATGTTTGTTCCAAAAGATAATCGGAAAAATTAATTTTGCAATCTTTATCAATAATTTTTTCGGATAATGCAGCACTATGTTCAGACAAAAAACTTATATTTTTAAGCTCAGGAGTACTTTGGACTGTTTTTTCAATTTCTCCGAGGATTTTAATTATTTGTTCAACTGTATTCATAATTATGAATTATAGCAAATTACTAGTCTATAGCAAAGTATTTTACTAGGCTTCTGTGTAATATATTTATATTTCTTAAAAAAGTACGATAATAAAATGAAAAATTTATCAAAACTTTTTGGTTCTAATTTAAAGAAAATAAGAAAGTCAATAGGTATCAGCCAACGTAATTTTTCAGAAATGACTGATATGAGTGAAAGCACAATAATATCGATGGAACACGGACAAGTTGCCATCCACTTTTCTACACTTGAAAAACTTGCGAAAGCATTAGATGTTCCGCCCTATGTATTTTTTATTGATGAAAGCGCAGACGAACAGGATATTATCAGCGGAAAAATTCAACATGCGATAAAAGATTTACCGCCTGAAAAATTAGAACTTATATACAATTTGATTAAAGATTTAAAGAAAATTTAAACAGAACATTTTCAATATTTTTAATTTTTAAATGTCTGATTTGTGTTCATTTTATGTTTTTGAAATAATGAAAATAATTCATTAGTTAAGTAAGAATTGAGAGTGGCAAGAATGGGATTATTAGAATTTTTTAAAGAGCCGGCTAATGCTGAGCCTATTGCTGATAAAGAAAAAATTGACAAAACTTATGCACATTTTCGATGGAGAATGTTTTATTCCTGTTTTATAGGCTATGCAATGTTTTATCTTTGCAAAAAGAACATTGCCGCTGCCCTTCCGTCAATGAGTAAAGAACTCGGATATTCAAACCTTGAACTCGGTGTTATAGGCAGTTCTTTATATTTAACCTATGCCATAGGCAAATTCGTTAACGGTATGATAGCCGACCGTTCTGATGTCAGAAAATTCTTACCGACCGGTTTGATACTTGCAGGTCTTGCAAACATTTGTTTTGCACTGAGTTTTTTTGTTATCACTCCTGGGAAATTCACTTTCTTTGGATTGCCGAGTGCAACAATCCTTTTATGGGTGCTTGCATTTTTCTGGGGTTGTAACGGATGGTTCCAATCAATGGGTTTTCCGCCGGTAGCCAAGAGTTTGACCTACTGGTTCTCTAACTCGGAAAGAGCTACAAAATGGGCTATGTGGTCAACCTCGCACCAGACAGGTACGTTTCTGGCTGTAATTCTGTCAGGTTTTGTTATTGCAAAATTCGGCTGGCAGGCTGCTTTTTATATCCCCGGTATAATGGCGATACTTTTAGCTTTCTGGCTGTTTAACCGTTTAAGAGATAAACCGCAGTCTATCGGGCTGCCTGATATCGAAGAATACAAAGAACCCGAAAAAATTCAAGAAGCTGCAAAAACAGAAGCACAGGATGACGGAATGACCTATATCCAGATTCTTGTAAAAAATGTTTTGACAAACAAAGCAGTCTGGGCACTGGCTATGGCTTATGTGTTTGTTTATGTAATAAGATTCGGCACGGAAGACTGGATTATTAAATACCTTGTAGAAGCAAAAGACAACTCGCTTGAACTCGCCTCAATGAAACTGGCATGCCTGCCGTTGTTCGGATTTTTCGGTACAATTTCCGCAGGTGTTATTTCCGATAAAGTATTCAAAGGCGCAAGGGCTCCGATTAACGTAATCTTTTTAATCGGCGTAATCATTTGTATGACAGGTTTGTACTTCAACGGCACAGGTACAAACTTTATAGACTCCGCTTTCCTTGCATTAACAGGCAAACCACTTGTCGATGTATTTAAAATAAACGGCTCGGGTGTAATTGATATCCTTTTAATAGGTTTTTCAGGCTTCTTCACTTACGGACCGCAAATGCTTATCGGCGGTGTTTGCGCTATTGAATCCAGCTCCAAAAAAGTTGCCTCGGCTGTTACAGGCTTTACGGGCACTTTTGGTTACGTCGGAGCTATGCTTTCCGGTTTAGGCACAGGTATGGTAGTCGACAAATTCGGCTGGAACGGTGCACTGCTGTTCTGGGGCTTGTCAGCTTTAATTTGTGCTGCAATATGCCTGCCGATGTGTTTTAAAAAGAAGACAGAAAAGACAGAGAAAGCTGCATAAATTATGAAAATACAAAATACACCGTCATTTAAAGCGAAAACAAACATACTTTCGCACAACAATATTTTGTCTGCGGAAAAAATTTCACGGCTGAAAAAAATAGGTGAATCCATTGGCACAAATGAAGATTCTATCTACTTCAACATAAGAAATTTTAAGAAAAACAAAATTGTCATTCTGCAGGAAACAAAATTAAAACTACCTCAAAAAGATATTGAAATCACAACCTCGGTTATGTCACACAAGTGGCTTTTAAAACCTGAAAAATATATAGAAAAAATCTTAACCGGTATTAATAATATTGTATGCAAATAAATTCTGCCAGTCCTTCGTTTAAATCAAAAATAAAATTTATAGACTATCAAGTCTTTAAGGATAAAATAAACTGTTTAAATCCCAAAAAGCATGAAGTAGGCTATCCTTGGAATGCGGATACAATGAAAAAAGGCAAAAACCTTTTTACAACATCGATTTTAGATTGCATAGCAGGCGGTGTGATTGATAATAATTCCGTAACAATGTTCCATATATGCACTTTAAATCAGGCAAAAGCAAAAAAGAACAGGCTTAAAGGTTTTAGTATAGACAACTTTGAGCGCAGACTCCTGCAAAAAACAGATTTGACAAAAGACAATCTCCACGGATTTATTCTCGGCGGTTTTCAGATGGAGGAAAACTCAAAATACAATGTGTCTATACTGAGAAAAATTAAAAAAATTTTTGAACAAAACATGATTCCATACTCCATTTTCGGCGCACGAAAAGATGTGCACTTCTTTGGACGCTATGCGGCTTTGTATAACAACAAAGAGGATACTCTTTATATTTCAAATACCCTTGCAGGTTCAAGAGGAATCAACGGCAAAGGCAAAGAGCTGGACGTCCTTGCAGACAACAAACTTTTATATCACACATACACAAAAATACGTGGCAAATACGGTGTGGATTACATAAGAAACGAACACACAGGAACTGCTGAAGATTTTCTAAAAAGCCAGTTCAGAGATGTGCAACTATGCGCTTTAGACAGATTTGTGTAGCTATATCTTTTTCTTCTTTTTGCAACAATAAAAAACAGCGACAAATAACCTATATGCCCAAAGAGTCAAGTCCGGAATGCTACAATGTTGAAGAAAAGAAGCACCAGAAGCTGAATTGCTTTTACCAAAAGGTTCCAATCTGAGAATTGATGATGCTGCATATAAACATATCAGGAAGTTGTAAGCAACAGTATAGCAATAAGGGGTAAGAACAGCATATAAAAATGATAAAATAACAAAAAGGTCAAATCAAAATAAAAATCTCACCTGTAAAGAATGTTCTTTACCTTGCGCAACAAATAGTTTTGTATAATCTGTCTTGTGATATAATTTTTTATAAAACCAATATATAGGAGTATAAAATGAGAACATCACAAAGATTAGATAAAATTCCGCCGTATCTGTTTGCGGAAATCGACAGAAAAATTGCCGAAGCAAAGGCAAAAGGTCATGATATCATTTCGCTCGGTATAGGCGACCCCGATACACCGACTATCCCGTCTGTTGTAGAAGCAATGCACAAAGCTATCGATAACCCCAAAAACCATGATTATCCGCCTTATAACGGTACTGCCGAATTCAGAAAAGCCTCTTGCGAGTGGATGAAAAAACGCTTTGGAGTTGAATTAAATCCTGATACGGAAATGCTCTGCAACATCGGTTCAAAAGAAGCTATTGCTCACGTTTTCTTTGCTTTTGTTGATGACGGTGATTACACACTCGTTCCGGATCCAGGGTATCCGGTTTATAAAAACGCTACCATCTTTGCTGGTGGTACTCCTTATTCAATGCCGTTAAAAGCAGAAAACAAATTTTTACCTGATTTTGACGCAATTCCGGAAGAAATTGCTAAAAAATCAAAATTGATGTTTTTAAACTATCCTAACAACCCCACAGCCGCTGTTGCGGATTTGGATTTTTACAAAAAAGCGGTTGATTTTTGTAAAAAATACGATATTCTTTTATGCTCTGATATGGCATATTCCGAAATGACTTATGACGGTTACAAAGCACCCTCTGTGCTGCAGGTCGAAGGAGCAATGGACTGCGCAATAGAATTTTATTCTCATTCAAAATCTTACAACATGACAGGCTGGAGAGTCGGTTTTGTCTGCGGTAATGCAAAGGCAATAAAAGCTCTCGGAACTATCAAAAACAACATAGATTCTGGTACGTTCAAAGCTATACAAGAAGCTGCTGTAGAAGCTTACCACGCACCGCAGGAACAAATTGACAGACTCAACCAGATGTACAAAGAACGTAAAGAAGTTATGGAAGAAGGCTTAAGAGATTTAGGCTGGAGAGTTGAACCTTCTAAAGCAACCTTCTATTTGTGGCTGCCTGTTCCCGAAGGCTTTACGTCAGAAGAATTTGTCACGGTAATGCTTGAAAAAGCCCATGTCGTTGTTCCGCCCGGAAACGGTTACGGCAAATGCGGCGAAGGTTTCTTCAGAATTGCGCTGACAAAGCCTGTTGATCAGATTCAAGAAGCCTTAAGACGTATGAAACGTGCAGGCATAAGCTATAAAATGACTAAATAAATGTATCAATGGCGGGCACGTCTGTTTTTGCCCGCCCAATTTTTAATAAGGAGTATATATGTATGAAAATTGAAAACAGACCCGTTTCTTTTAAAGCAAACTTAAACATCCTCAACTACAACAGACAGTTAACAGAAGCCGAAGTTGAAACATTCAAAAAAATAGCTGACAAACTCGGTTCTAAAGAAGATACTATAAAAATTACAGTATCCGAATTTTTTCAACACCTTGCAAAATCCTCACAAAATGCTACTTATACAGCAACAAAAGGCAGCGAAACAATTACAGGTCAAAAAACAAGGTTCGGCTTGTCACTCTTGCCCGAACGTATGACTATAGATTACGTTCCGATACTTATGCACACAAAAGAAAAAGGTAAGAGCTTTTACACAACTGTTATGAGAGTCGGCAACACTACAAGAGAACTCATTACAGATGTTTTAGACGACCTTGCTCAAAATTTTTATAAAAAATAACTGACAGCTATCACCGCTAAAAATGTTAATATTAACAATTTAATGCTTGCGTAAAATCTATTTATAATGAGCGCAATGTTATTTTGTGTTGTTTAAATTTATATAATATTTCCGAATATTACTCTTTTGCATAACGTATTTTCTTTTCTTTAAGGACATACGCCGCACATTGCTGTCCATGTGAGTTCATCTTACAATCAGCTGCATTATTACCTGCACCGGCAGGCACTATACCCTTGCCTTTTACAAGAGCTAAAAAGAAAATATCACGCCCGACAACATTCGGTCCTTTTGGTCCGTTTACATCCACCATAAATCTGCCCATACAATTATCCAAATCCTTTTGTTCCAAACCTTTTTTGTCATTACACCATCTGCTACCAGGACCGTAATTGTATGCAAAACCATCTGCTGTTACAAAAGACCTTACTTCAAGATAATCTTCAGGATTTTCACTTCCGTTCAAAAATCTTGTTTCACCCTTTTTTGCAAAACATCCAGGCTCATTTACACGACAAAATTTTATAATATTCAAATATTGTCTAAGCCCTTTTTCTATTTCTTCCTCGTTATTCCACTTTGCCCCGAAACCTACAGGTCCGTAATCTATTTTCATTCGGTCAATTGCCTGCGATAATACGGAATATGCTTTTAAAAATCCGGCTACATTCTGGTTATCGTGGGTATTTTGTACTAATGACGGGATAGTTATAGCTGCAATTACGCCTATTATCATAAGTGTAACGAGTACTTCAGCAAGTGTGAATGCTTTTTGTTTTTTCATTTTTTTGCCCTTTTTTATTTAAATTTTTTAATACTTTAGACTTATTAAAGCAGGTTTATAAAAAAAGGGCAGAACCCAGCGTCACTTATCTTATCTTATAGCAGAGCTTATCCTGCTTGAGTTTTCAGGTCAAGACCCTGAGCTTAAACTTTTGTAATATTTAATATCAAAATGTATAAAATCAAAGCCAAAATACTATAAATGCATTTATTAAAGTTACAATACTCTTTTACAAAAATTTTGCTTGCGTTATTATAAAATAACAAGCAGATAGGGAATACGCATACTATGAAAGATATGTTAGACAAAATTCTTCAAATTGAAGAAAAATACGTTGAATTAGGAAAAATATTATCCGATCCGGATGTCATTGCCGATTATGAAAAATTTAGAGATTTATCAAAACAAAGAAAAGCAATGGAAGAAACCGTTGAAGTTTATCATCAGTGGAAGACTAATACTGACGCCATTGATGATGCAAAAGAACTTTTAAAATCAGAAAATGATCCTGAGATGAAACAATATCTCCACGGCGAAATTGATTCTAACGAAGAAAAAAATAAAGAGCTTGAAGAAAGAATGAAGGTTCTATTGCTGCCCCGTGACCCTATGGACGACAAAGATATCATGCTTGAAATCAGAGGCGGCGCAGGCGGTGATGAAGCCAACATCTTTGCAGGCGACCTTATGAGAATGTATCTGCGATACGCTGACAAACAGGGCTGGCAGTCACAAATTTTAAGCAAAACCGATTGCGAAGCAGGCGGCGTTTCGGAAGTTATTATCTCTATCAAAGGCGACAGCATTTATTCTAAATTAAAATACGAATCCGGTGTTCACCGTGTTCAGAGGGTTCCTCAGACTGAATCTCAAGGCAGAGTCCACACATCAACAGCCACTGTTGCAGTTATGCCAGAGGTTGACGATGTTGAAATTGAGCTTAATCCTAATGATTTGGAAATTTCTACAGCACGTTCAGGCGGTGCAGGCGGTCAAAACGTTAACAAAGTTGAAACAGCGGTAAGAGTATTCCACAAGCCGTCGGGAATCATGATTTTCTGTACGGAAGAACGCTCTCAGCTTCAAAACAAAGAACGTGCACTGCAAATTTTAAAAGCCAAACTATACGATATTGAAACCCAAAAACAAATGCAGGAAATCACTGACCTTAGACGTTCACAAGTAGGTACAGGCGACCGTTCCGAACGTATCAGAACTTATAACTTCCCTCAGGGACGTCTTACAGACCATCGTATAAACCACAACCTTAATGTCTGGACAGTTATTGACGGCGATTTGGACGAACTGATTAATCTTTTAATGGAACACGACCAAAAGCTTAAACTTGAAAAATTGGCTGAAATTAATTAAAAGGCAAAATTTATGAAAAATTTTAAATCAGGTTTTGTTGCTGTAATAGGTCGCCCGAATGTCGGCAAATCTACATTGCTCAATACAATAATCGGGCAAAAGGTTGTTATTGCAACTGATAAAGCCCAAACCACACGAAAAAGAATAAAAGGTATTTATACGTGTGAAGAAGGGCAGATTGTCTTCATTGATACCCCCGGAATCCATAAACCAGTTGACAAACTCGGCGAATTTCTTATGGACGAAGCCAAATGCTCTATTCCGGACGCAGATTTAATTTTGTTTATTGTTGATGTTTCAGAGCCTGCAGGTGCCGGCGATAAATGGATTGTTGAAAATCTGCTAAAAAAAACTAATATCCCTATAATTATCGTACTCAATAAGGTTGATAAGCTAAAAGACCCGATAAAAAAAGAACAAAATCTTTTAACCTACAAATTGTTGTTTGATACAAATCTGCCTACAGCAAGAATTTCAGCCCAAACAGGCAGAAATATTGATACTCTTATTTCCACAATACTGCGCAAATTGCCGGAAGGTGAACCTATTTACAATGAAGATGATTTGACGGACGAAACTATGCGCTCTATTGCTCAGGAAATTATAAGAGAAAAAATTCTTTTAAACACAAAGGATGAAATCCCCCACAGTGTAGCGGTTATTATTGAAAAATATGAAGAAAAAGAAAATATAGACAGAATTCCTGCCGTTATACACGTTGAACACGACAGCCAGAAGGGTATAATGATAGGCAAAAAAGGTCAAATGCTCAAAAAAATCGGAACCGAAGCACGTTTGGAGCTTGAAAAAATGCTGGATAAAAAAGTATTTCTCGAGCTTAATGTAAAAGTATCAAAAGACTGGCGCAAAAAAACGCCTGATTTGGAAAACTGGGTATAACAACGCTTACCGGCAAATTTTTGATTTCTATGCTTCTACATCAACGGAAGATTGAACAGACTCTGTTTCCGCAACTTCGGAAGTCGACGTAACATTAACAGAAGAAACTGTTACATTAACTGCTTCATCGTTATTTTGTGCTTCTTTGTTTTCTTCTTTCTTTTCTTCTGCTCTTTCTGCGGCTTTTTCCTGAATTTGTTCAATCTGTTTTATAGAACTTGTCAGCATTTCTGTTTGCAATTGCTGAGTGCTTTTCTTGCCTTCCTGCAGCTTTGCAACCCAATCACTCAAGCTTACGCCCGAAGATTGTTCTTCGGCAGATATAGAATTTAAACTAATCATACAGTTACGCTTTCTTTTTAACTACAATTATAATTGTACAATTTTTATAAATTAATAAATCCGCCTATTAAATGAAATCAATAATGATTATAAAAAATATTTTAAAAACGAATAACTGAAACCAATAACAAATTTTTTTCTTTACGTTTTTTGTGGACAATATGAAACCAATCACATTAACAGAAATACAAAATCTCAAAACAGCGATACAATATTTTCAAGACTGTTATCTTGTGTCGTCGGTCAGTGCGTTGACTAAAAGTACCAACGGAAGAAAAATTTTATCACAAAATATTGCACATACCAATAATGGATACAGAATAAAATTTAACAATATAAACGGCGAGGCAAAAGATTTTTTTGTTACCCAAAAAGAGATGGACGACCTTGTTTATATGGACAAGTACAAAAATCCAATCCCGTTAAAACAGCCACACAATCCTATTATTAAAGCGATAGAAGCTGCAATGAACCAGCTTTTAGAAAAATATCCCTCTAAAAAGCCATGGATATGCAGATTCCCGAATTGTAACGAAAAATTTGAATTCAACAAGCCTTCTAACTTTCTCGAAATGTTTACGGGCAAAAAACCTTACAGCTTAAACGAAAGCAGTTGGCGCATAAGTCTTAAATCTAAAAAGTCTGAAAGTAAAGAAATTTTTAATAAAATAAGCGAAAACCCTGACAACAGTTTTGTTGCCGGAACTTCGATAAATTTTCATAAAGGTTTAAGCGACAATCACTGTTATACAATAATTAATATAGACAAAAAATCAGAAAAACTGGAGCTATTTGACCATAGATTTTTAGAAAAACTAACACTTACTTATGAAGAAGCAATAAAAAAATTAAAATTTATTGTAGGATACTTTGACAAAGATTTGTTATAAACTGCAAAAAATGTGATTAAAACATATATGCAGATATTCCTTAGTTCAAATTAAGTGTTAAAAACTTTTATATGCTTGATAAAAAATATTTATATTATATAATTCAAAACAGATGCGCCCGTAGCCCAGTTGGCTAAGCAAGCGATGAGCTTGCGAATTCCAATAAAGTTTGGCTACGAACCCAAAAAAATTAAGCAAGTAAAATTTTGACAATTAAATAAACATTATGCGCCCGTAGCCCAGTTGGCTAAGCAAGCGGTTAGCTTGCGAATTCCAATAAAGTTTGGCTACGAACCAAAAAAAAATTAAGCAAGTAAAATTTTGACAATTGAATAAACATTATGCGCCCGTAGCCCAGTTGGCTAAGCAAGCGGTTAGCTTGCGAATTCCAATAAAGTTTGGCTACGA
>CALUSA010000002.1 GCA_944323275.1 Candidatus Gastranaerophilales bacterium | reverse complement strand
AATGTATTAAACCAGACATTTCAATCCTGTACGGTTAAAATGATTGCTAATGGTGCTTTTGATTTAATACGCTACATTATTATCCCTTTTGCGTCTTTAGAAAAGTCAAAACGACCGAATGACTGGTGATAGTTGTTGTTAGAATAGTTAGCGTTTATTAAATTTCCCCTTTCTCTAATTTGATAATGCAGTAAATTTCGTAAAAAATAAATTTGTTGCATTGTTAATACAGATTTACATATTAACGTATAGAAAAGTCATAACAGTAACGGAGTGATGGAGTATTAATTGGCAGTCCAAACATTTAGATTTTCAAATATTCTCCAGCTATTTTTCAGATTCATAAAACGCCTATGATACCAGAAACCACAATCTTCTTTACATTTTACACTAATACGGTGTGGTTTTTGGTTTTTATAATTTGTTACTGTATTTTCTATCCATCTTGAGAAGCTGTTTCCGGGACCGGGTACAACAACTTTAGACACTAATTTTTCGTTATTCGTAAATTTTATGATATTAGTACCGGTTTTAGGTAAAATTTTTACGGTTCTTTGAATTGCGGTGTGTTTATTATTTACGAATCTGGAAATTCCATAAATTTTAGGCATATTACCCCCCTTAGTTTGTTATTTATACTTACTAAAGCATAAAAAATGTTTTTTTGTTTAAATATTAATTTTTAGTTACATTTATGTTGACCTAATTTTATACAGGATAAGCTCGTAGAAAAAGGACAGTACAGTCTACGGACTTGTGTAATTTATCATCAAACCGGTTGTTATTTTGTTGAAATATAGTCAAAACCGGTAAACAGCCTTGCTTACACCATCTGCAGTAAAAACAAATTTATGAAACAAAGTACTTTTTATGCAATTTTTTACTTACAAAAGTTTTTATTAAATTAAGTAAGTTTTAAAGTATGGGAAGGAATTGCGTGGAAATAAGAAATGTCGTACAAAGTTATTCTGTTAATAACGGTTCTTATAAAGCACAAGGTCAAAACTCTTTTAAATTTTTAAGTGATGATTGTTCAAAAAAAGATGTTGTTGATATTTCTCAAAAAAAAGATAAAAAGTTAAATAAAAACGTGATTGTTACCTCAGGTCTGGCTATTGTTGGTACTGCTTTATGTGCTGCAACAAAAGGCAGGTTAAATATTTTTAAACATGCTGCAAAATCTGCCGAATTTATCAATGCAAAATCTGTTAAAGAGGCTGTGACTTACGGTAAAAAAGATTTAAAAATACAGCGTTATGAGAATTATGATTTAGCAAATCTTGATATGATAAACACGCTTAATGAAATGCTGCATAAAGAAAAAAGCCTGACCGGAGAAATCCCTCAAGTTATACGTTTTTTAAAAAGGGGAGAATTACCCGTTACCGCTCCTATGGGGTATAAATTAGAGCCGGAAATAAATAAAAGAGTTTTGTTTGTTAACACTGATACTTTTAATCGTTTTGACGAAGTTATTAAAGATGCTTTTGTCGAAAGAGGTAAAGGGACAGGTTTATCAAATTTTATCAGTATAAGTAACGGAAAATATGTTTTGTCTGATTTAAGCTACAAATCAAATACTATGGACAAATTTATAGAAAAATTGAATGCTTTTAACCCGAATTCTTCTTTCAAGGATAAAATGGAATTGTATCAAGGTATCGCAAATGCAAAAAGTTTTGCCAATGCCGGAAAAATCGGGTTAAAGGATTGTAAAATGCAGGATTTTGCTTATGATGACATTTTTGTTCATGAAATGGGACATATGCATCATCAATTGATATACCCGAAATATCAAGAAGCAGGCAGCCAGATGTCACAAATAAGAATTGATTTTGCAAGTGATACGGCTAAACTACAGATACCTTACAGAGTATCAAGTTATGCGGCAAGTTCTCCTTTGGAATTTGTGGCGGAAGTTTACACAGGTTTACGCAAAGGACAGCACTTTGATAATGAGGTTATGTCGTTGTATAGACGCTATAACGGTCCTATAGTAAATTAAAAAATGTAAAAACCGGTACAGCCGCAGTGATATTGATGCAGGTAAAGTCTTATTTTGACAGGTATCTGTTTTTTATTATAAAATTTGGGTAAATCGAGGTAATGATGAATACATTATTAAACCTGCCTGTCTGGCAGAAAAATCATATTGATGTTTGTCTTGAAAAAAATTTGTTTGAAGGTAAAAAAGTTTTAGAGATAGGCGGCTGTATTCCTTATGAAGTTGTAAAAAGCCTTAATGTGGAATCCTGGACTTGTATAGACCCTGCATACCTTCACGATATAATTTGCAGTGATGATTATAAATTAATAAAAGCATCTGTTCTCGATTATGGAGATGACGAACAGTTCGATTTTATAATGGCAACAAATTCTTTTGAACATGTTCTCGGTTTAGATAAAGGAATAGAAAACAGTTACAGGATTTTAAAAAAAGGCGGATATCTCTCAGCTTTGCTAGGTCCTATATGGTCGTGCTACAAAGGGAATCATGTTGATTATATTGATGAAAATAATCAAAAAATAAATTTTAATAACATACTGCTGCCTGATTGGGCGCATTTAATTTATACAAAAGAGGAAGTAAAAAGTATTCTTTCAGAAAACTACACCGCCAACACTGCAGAATATATAAGCGATTGGATTTTTCATACAAATTTTTTAAATCGTCTTTTTTATGATGATTACAAAAAAATTATCGAGTCTTCAACGTTTAATATTGTTGAATTTCGTGACTGGCATACTTCAAAATTCCCGTCTGATAAAGTACAAAATTTCTTAGAAACAAAATATAACAAAAAGAATTTTTCAACTGTCAGCATAAAAATGCTGCTTCAAAAATAAGCGAGTCAAATGGATAATCTTAATTTTTAATGATATAATCGTAAAAGCAAGATTAAAGGAGAGGGAATATGCCGTCAAACAGTAAAACAGCATTAATCACAGGTGTTACAGGACAGGATGGTTCTTATCTTGCAGAGTTTTTACTTGCTAAAGGTTATGATGTTTACGGTATAAAACGCAGGTCTTCCAGTTTTAATACACAAAGGGTAGATCACATATATGAAGATATTCATAATAAAGACAGAAAATTTACTCTTGTGTACGGTGATTTAACCGACAGTTCAAATTTAATCAGGCTTATACAGGAAATTCAGCCGGAGGAAATTTATAATCTGGCAGCACAGTCACATGTACAGGTTTCGTTTGATTGTCCGGAATATACGGCAGATACTGATGCTTTAGGAACGTTGAGGCTTTTAGAGGCGATAAGACTTTTAAAAATGGAAGAAAAAACAAAGTTTTATCAGGCGTCCACTTCTGAATTATACGGTCTTGTACAGGAGAGTCCGCAAACGGAAACAACACCTTTTTATCCCCGCTCGCCTTATGCCTGCGCAAAACTTTACGCCTACTGGATAACAAAAAATTATCGTGAAGCGTATAATATGTTTGCTTCAAACGGCATACTTTTTAACCATGAATCACCTAGAAGGGGCGAAACTTTCGTAACAAGAAAGATAACAATGGCTGCAACAAGAATAAAACTCGGGCTGCAGGAAAAATTGTGGCTTGGAAATCTTGACAGTAAAAGGGATTGGGGACATGCAAAAGACTATGTGGAAGGTATGTGGATGATATTACAGCATGACAAACCCGATGATTTTGTCCTTGCAACAGGTGTTACATCAAGTGTCAGAGATTTTTGTGAAATGGTGTTTAAAGAACTGGATATAGATATCCAATGGAGTGGCAGAGGTGTTGATGAAGTAGGAATCGATGCTGCGACTGGCAAAACACTGATTGAAGTCGACAAAAGATACTTCCGTCCTTCTGAAGTTGACTTTTTGCTGGGAGATGCTTCAAAAGCTAAAAAAGAGCTTGGCTGGGAGCCTAAGTATAATCTTTATTCTCTTGTAAAAGAAATGGTTGAAGAAGATTATAAACTTGCAAAACAGCAAAAAGTTTTGTGCAGTTTATAATTTATAAATATCCGGTGCAGTTTCGCTATTTTTTAAGGAAAGCATATTTATCCATTGAGAATCTGTAAGCATCGTGAAGGTATGCAAGGTATAAGGCTCAATCAGGAATATATCGCCTTCTTTTAAAGTTATTGTTTCTTTTTTATCAGTGGAATTTATATCACACAATTCTGCTTTTATCACCCCTTTAAGTATGTAGAAAAGCTCTTTGGTTTCTTTGTGAAAGTGACCGCCCCTGACAGAATTTTTGCAGGAAGTTATAATATTTATTTCCTGCCAGTTTCCGAAATTGACAAGCCCTTCGATTGCACCTCTTTCATCCTTGTGTGAAAAATATTTGTTTATAAATTTATACATTGTTTAACTCTTTTTTTAAATATTGTTCCAAACTTTTTTTCTGTAATTTTTGTACATATTCGGATTGCAGCAGAGAGTAATCTGTATATTGCTTTTTTACGGGTATAATTTTGCAGACCGAATTTATTTGTTCTTGTACAATTTGCGCAAATTCATAGCGGCTCAGTCTTTTTTCTCCGCAGGCATGTATAATTTGCGGAGTATTTGTATCTTTTATAACCTGTTTGATGATTCCGCACAAGAAATTTACCGGAGTGGGAGAAAAATATGAATCTTCAAACATTTCTAATTGCGACTGTTCTTTTAAGCTTTTTAAAAGCCAGTCAAAAAATACGGAGCCTTTTCCCGTAACGGCTGAGGTTCTTATTATAACTGCTGGATTTTTGCTGTTTAACAAAATTTCTTCCGCTTTTTGCTTTGTTTTTCCGTAAACAGTTGTCGGACAGGTTTTATCGCTGTCTTTGTAATGTCCTGTTATTCCGTCGAAAACATAATCCGTAGAAATAAATATAATTCTGCTGTTTGTATTTTCAGTGATGGTTTCCACCGGCTGTGTGTTAATTTTGTAAGCATATTCTGTAGCCTGCTCCAATTTTTTTACGTCTTTGCAGGCAGCACAGAGAATAATTAAATCAAAAGGATTTTGCTTTAAAAAATTTTTAAGCAGGTCTTTATTTGTGATATCAAGGACTTTTGAGTTTATTCCTGTCACATAATAATTCTCTTTCAGGTCATTATATAACACTTGACCTATAAAACCTGTATTTCCTATTAACAAAATTTTCATTCTTTGTCCCAGAATCCTTGTCGGTTCAGTTCTGTCATCAGTGTATCTCTGCCGCCGTCCAGCTTGTTGTGTTCTTCCAGATATTTTGCACCGAGCTTTTCTTCAAGTTCTTTATAAAGAACAGTACCTTTGTAGGGAGAACAAACTGAAAGCTGATAAGAATGTTTGCCGCAATTAAGAGTAAACCCCATATCGTGTAATATTTTTATATCCTGCTGATGGATTTCTTCCGTTTGCCCCGGCATGTCTTTCATCATGGTGACATGCAGCCATAAATCAGGATATTTTTCTATCAAATATTTAAGAGTGTTCACAAAATCTACTCTTTCTATACCCTTGTTGATTCTTTTAAGACAATCAAGGTTAAAGGTTTCTATCCCGAAACGCATGCCCGTACAGCCGGATTCTACCATTTTGTCGTACAGCCACAGAGGAGAACAATCCAGCCTTCCCATCATTGTCCATGGCAGACCGATTTCTTTTAAATAGTCGCACAACTCTGAAATTCTTTCAGTACCGATATTGAAAGTGTCATCGTCGAAGAAAATATTTTTGTACGGATATTTTTTCAGGTTTTCTTTAATTTCCTGTGCAATAAGTTTAGGTGAATGCTGTGCAACGTTCCCTTTGTACATTGTTTGAGGCCACATACAAAATTTGCATCTGAAAGGGCAGCCTTTGCTTGCATATATCTGTAACTGCGGTCTTGATTCAGCATTTACGCTGCCGTCATAATATTTATCCGCATTTTTAAAATCTCTGAAGGGAAACGGTATGTCGTCAAGGTTTGTGACAATTTCGGAATCATAAATGCCTGATTTTTGAGTTTGAACCATTTTCAGGCTGCTTTTAATATATTCACCTTTTAGGATATATTTTACAAACGTGTTTTTTTGTTGAAGTTCGAGGGCTTCCGCATCAGTAAGATGAGGACCTGCAAGCGCAACCTGTGCAAATTCGGATATTGCTTTTGCAATTTTAAGGTCTATTTCCATACTGATGGCGGCGCATTCCAGTACAACAATGTCGGGTTTTGCAGCTTTTACCTGTTTTAAATATTTTTCGTAAGAATAATTTTTGTCTACTATTGCATCAATCAAATCAACATCATATCCGTTTTCTTTTACCAGAGCTGCACTGTAAGCAAGCATAAACGGGAACGGAAAATATCCGCTGACATGTCCGAAAGTAAACGGCCATCTTGAACCTGCTCTTACTCCGTATCTGAGATTCTTCTGACAGGGTGCAACAAGCTGCTTGCCGGTATAGTATTGGACTAAACGTAATACTTTGTCTTTAAAGGTGACAGGTCTTATGCTGACAAATTCGTCGTCTACAGTTACAAAAGGTGCCTGTGTAAATAAGATTTTCATAAAATTTCCTTAATTATTTCGTATAATTCTTCAGCACGCTGTTTGGACGTGCAATATTTTTGTACATATTCATATCCACGGGCGGCAATTTCTTTTCTTTCTTCAGGGTGTTTCAGGTAATACTTTATTTTGTTTTCCAAATCCTTGCCGCCTTTGGTAATTACCACGCAATCAGAAAGGTATTTTTTTATACTCGGTGTATAATCAGTAATAACAAAACCTTTGCAAGCCAGAGCCTCCAGTATTCTGTAATTAATTATGTCAAAATTTACATTTCCGGGAAGTGTTACATTTAATAATATTTTGCTTGAGCTCAAGAGTTTAATCATATTTTCCTGAGATATTTTTCCCTGTGATAATTTGTAAAGCTTTGCATTTAAAGAGTCTTTTCTGTTTATATAAAAAGCTTTGTAAATCATTGCGAGAGAATATCCGTCAAAATTTTTTTTGTTTTTTAATATTCTCATCGGATTTACTGTTTTTTGTAATATTGTTTTCCAATTGCCGAACAGACCTGTATTAAATTTTAAAACAGGGGCCATATATTTTTTATTGTTGTTGCTGCCTTTTATATTACTGCCTACATAAGCTATGTCATAGTCAAAGTTTTTGTCATATTCAACCGGATGATATATATCTGTATCAACACTGAAAGGGAAGTAATAGACTTTATATCCTTTTTGTGAAAAGAAATCGATTATACGTTCGGAAAAGCTTAATAATGCATCAAATTTATATTTTTTGAGAAAAGTTTCATATACAACCTGTTCAGAACCGTTATGTCCGAAATCGTTTTCTATATACATTATATTTTTATCAGCCCAGTCATAATTAGGTTTTGTGATGTAATTCATATAAACCATTACATCCAGTTTTCCCTGTGGAAGTTTGTTGTAGCTGTAGACATCAGCAGTTATATCGTGGTGTTGTTTCATCAACTCTTTGCACCAGCCAAGCGCAAGCAGTTCTTCGCCTACGACATTCCACTTGTTTGACGGGTCAAGAGAATTGACCATCCATTCGATAAAAAAGCCTATTTTCAAACTCTAACTCCAAATTTCTTTGATAATTTCCAAAAATGATTTTTTTACAATTGAAGTAACTCTAATATTTGTGTTTTTAAGCAGATTATAACGCAAATCTTCTAGCACATTTAAAACATTCATCGTTGAAACTAATACACAATCAGGACTTAAGTTTTTAATTTCAGACGGTTTGCAGACAGGATAGCCTGCATAATTCTCAGGAGTTTCTGCTTCAAACTTTCTGTCGGAAACAGCTATTATATTTAATCCGCTAAGGTCATATTCTTCTCTGATTGTATTGAATAATATACCTGTGCCGTAAATGATAATTTTTTTATCTTTATATTTTTTAGTGAGGTGTTTTAATCTTTTATCAAATTTTTTCTTTTTTAGATATTCAATCATTTGGTATCCTTTTTTAATTATTTTTTACAAGTAAATTTTCTGTATATATGTAATCTTTTGAATATGAGTCGAAGCTTCCCCACCTTGAGATAGCCGTATTTATTTGTTTAAAGTTTTTCATTTCAGGATATGTGGAAACCGGATATCCTGTGTAAGCAGGTATATTGGCAATATTTTCATGATAAAAATATTCTGACCCTATCCTGTCAATTTGTTTGAGGTATTCACATATTGTGTCATATCCCATTTCACCAAGGCTTATTGTATTTATAAATAAATCTATGGTGTTGTCTTTAAAATAAGGAAGCATAAAATTGGGCAAAAGTATGATATCGTATTTCAATAGATTAGTTTTTGACAAATCTATTGAAGCTAACTTGTCCGTGTCAAAAGTCATAATTTTTTTGTCAGGATATGTCATTTTTAAAAAGTATTCCGTAACAACAAGATTTTCAGGTATATCTAAATCAATGTATGTGCAATTTGTATTGATTTTATGAAGATAATACCCCAGTCCTCCGAAACCGCCGCCAATTTCCAGTATTAGCGATTTTTTATTTTGTTGCATTAGTCTTTTACAAAAGTTAGCCCTGTAGTTAAACAAAAAGCTGTTAACATTTATGATGTTTCCGTCAAGATTTATACCGTAGGGGTTGCCTGTTGACGGAAGTCCCAGTTGTGAAATATTCAGGATTTTTTCTCCAAGACTTTCTTTCCACACCTTAAAACTGTGTGTAACCCATCTTGAATAGCCAATACTGTTTTTGAAAAATTCAAAAGCTTCTTTACCGCCTAAAGTTCCTGTTGTAAGACAGTTTCTGTAAAAGTTTGCAAACATGTCTTTTAACAGTTGCCAATCTGTTTTTTCCACTGCGTTATAAAAATCTTTTCTTGTTGCTTTAAGAAAATTACTCCAGTTTGAACCTGTTTGATATTCTTTAGGCACTGTTAAAGCTGCATTTTTTGCAAGTTTGTAAGAGTTAACAGCCTTTTGTATGATACGCTCCTGCGTTTCTTCATCAGCCGGCGGGGGGATATCTTTCACGTGTTTTTCAACAATTTTAATCTCTTTTACTTCCGATAAAAGTATGTTATCTTTTATTGAAATTTCTTCATAAAAAAGTGTATTCGGACAGTGTACACCTAAATCGCACTGAATTTGATTGAGGTCATAGCTTAATATGACAACTTTTTTTTCTTCAATATTATTATCCAGGGCAAATTTTCTTAACTGTCCTATGGATTGCGGATGGCAGACAATGTAATCGTATGTGTAAGAGTTTATGTTTTGCGAATCAAAAACAGGATAATCACCTTCCGGAAAATTTTCTCTTACCGCAGCTATTTCAAAATTTATTTTTTTGAAAAATTTTTCCAGCTTTTTAAATTTGTTGTATTCTGTTGAATTTTTGTCTTTGAGCCGGGTGTCATTGTCTGTCCAGAATAGTAGTTTGTTCATTTTTTATTTTAAATCCTCATATAAAAAATTTTGTATATTTTTGACTTTTTTATATATACTTAGACTCCGTTATATAGTTAACAAATCTGATATGTTTGTATTTATCCTTTAGAATATCGGAGAGATATGAGTGAGCAATTTCCGGATATTTCATGGCAATATAAATGCAATCGGGATTGTATTGAGCTATTTTATCGGGCGGTATTGCTTTATATCCGTCCAGCGTTGATTCTTGCGTAAATTTTATATCGCTGATTGCAATTACGTTAGAATTTTTAAAGTAATTTTTATGTTTTAGTTCATCATAAATCGTACCTGCCGCATAGATAATGAGTCTTTTTGAACAGCAGGAGTTAATTAAAAATCTGTTTTTTAAATCTTTTATAAATACTAAAGTTTGTCTAAAAATGTCGAACACAGGTTTTGTTATATTGGTGATTATAGATTTTATAGTCAGTTGATAATCGGGAATAGGTTCCGCATACATAACAGTTTCCGGAAGATATGCCGAATGATGGCAAATATAAAATTTGTAGCCGAGATTTAATTCATTAAGAAATTTAATTATTGAAAATAAATGCATTGGTTCATGGTAAATACATATTGCCAGTTTAGGGCGGAATTTTTTTAATGTTTTTATCGCCCCTTTCAGTGCATTAGGTTCGGCACCTTCGATATCCATTTTTATGTAATCAACTTTTGATAATTTATTATTTTCTACATAATCATCAAGTTTAACTAATTTACACTCTATGTTTCTGTTTAAAAAATCATACACTACAGAGCTTCCGCCAATATTGTCGGAGATATTTAATGTTGTATTGCTGTCCCATAAACCAAGATTTTCAATTTCCACATTTGAATATTTTTGTTTATCAAAAGTATCAAGAATTTTTTTGTATTCTACAGGTGATGCTTCAAAAGCAATAACTTTGCCTTTTTCTCCGGTTAATCTGCTGTATTCAAGCAATTCCGGATGATAGCATGATATTCCGACATCTATTATTACATCACCTTCGCAAACGAAATCTTTAGGCTCGGAAGGAAAGTATTCAGGTTCGCCGTTAAATTCTAAAAATCCCGAACGACCGTACATAATTGATTTTAATCTTTGAGCAAAGACTTTTTTACTCTGATTTGATGACAATAAATTAAATGCTCTGTCTATATCAAACTTGTGAACCTTATAAAAGTGTTGAATCGCAGGAGTATATAATGCGGTGCCGTTTTTGTAAAATTTGTCGGAATAATAGTAAAATATATTTTTCGTTTTGCAGTTGATATAATCCATAATGTTTTTCCAGCAAGCATTACGATCATCCTCAAATTGTGCAAAAACAGCCAAATTTTCTTTGTCTAAATTAGAATCCAGATTTTCTACCGGTATATTTTCATATTCTTTTACCGTGGTATCTTGTGTTGCATTGAAAATACATATTTTTTCAATTTGTATTGACGGGTACTGTTCTTTAAAGCATTTAACAGCTTGTTCAATTTCCTGCAAAAAACAAACTATCGACACTGATTTTAAATCAGTATCCGACACGTACTTTCTTTTTTCCTGTATGGTATCTAATAACTCCGTTAACTTTGTCATCTGCTTCCCCTCTCCGTTTTAATCATACAATAAAAGCCCGCTCTGTCAAAAAAAGTCACGATAATTGAGCGGTGTTTTGTTGTGAATGTGTGGAGTGTATTAAATTTATTTTTCATTTAAAGTTTTGCAAACAGTCTTTTAGCGGGGTTTTACATAAAAGTATAAATTTTGTAATTTTGCGTTAAAATATAAAAATATGACAGGCTTATTTATTATTTCTGTTAAAGAAATAGAGATAGAGCCTGTTGCTGAAAACAGGCGTGAATTGGAAAAACAGCCTGAGAGAAAAACGATTAATAAATTATAATAGAGGTGGCAGATGAAATTAAGCAGTACAACGGCACAGAATTCTTTCAAATACGGATGGCTCCTGTCAAGGATATGGCCGTACATAAAACCGTATATGTTCAGAATAATTTGTGGATTTGTTGTCGCAATACCGTTAGGTCTTTTGGACGGCGTGACTGCTTTTGCCCTGAAACCGTTTATGGATTACGTAGTAGGCAAGCAGGACTGGGTTTTCCATCTTTTAGGACATGAATTTACTCTTACATGGGAAGCGTTTGCATTTATCATTCCGTTTGGTGTAATTGCTTTTGCCGGATTTCAGGGTGTTTTAAGGTACTTGAACGATTATATTTCTGCATGGACATCTCAGAGAATTACAAATGACGTAAAACTTGATTTGTTCCATAAATTAATTTATATGGATCCTCAATTTTATGACGAAAACCCTTCGGGAATAATCATAACAAGATATATGTCCGACCCTCAGACAGCTTCCGCCGGGATTGTGGAACAGCTAAAAACTATTACGACAAGCCTTTTCGGCGCATTGGGGCTTATAGGCGTAATGCTTTACAGCTCATGGAAGCTTGCTTTTATAGGTGTGCTTGTCTTGTGCGTGGCGTTTATTCCGGTTGCGCTAATCCGTAAAAGAATCAAAGCCACCTCTAATAAAAATATGGTAATCGGCGGTAATATTACAACAAATATTAACGAAACATATAACGGCAATAAAGTGATGGCTGCTTATGAACTGCAGTCCAGACAGGAGCAGTATTTCAAAGACCAGATATGGCAATCTTTCAGCGTAAATATGTCTTTAACAAAACGAGCTGCCTGGATGTCGCCGTTGATGTATTTGATAGCTTCCTGCGGCATTGCAATTGTTCTTGGGTACGGAACCCACCTTATTACCTCGGGTCAAATGACAGCCGGCAGCTTTGCGTCGTTTGTAACTTCGTTATTGCTTTTGTATAAACCCGTTAAAACACTCGGCGGAACCTTGACAGGTATCCAGAATATCTTTGTTGCAATGGGCAGGGTGTTTGAACTCTTTGATTTAAAACCGGCAATACAGGATAAAACCGACGCTGTAGAATTAAAAGGTCTAAATGACAGGATTGAACTGCAGAACGTCTGGTTTGAATATGTTCCCAACCAGCCTGTTTTGAAAAATTTGAGCTTGACTATAAATAAAAATGAAACACTGGCAATAGTTGGCAATTCAGGCGGCGGTAAATCAACACTGGTAAATCTGATTCCCAGATTTTATGACATAAATTCGGGTTCAATCAGAATAGACGGCGTGGATATAAGGGATTTTACGATAAATTCTTTAAGACATAATATAGCAATGGTGTTTCAGGATAACTTTTTGTTCTCTGGAACAATCAGAGAGAATATTTTGATGGGCAACCCCGACGCAACGGATGAGGAGCTGAATCAGGCAATAGAATCTGCTCACCTGCAGGAAATGATAGCAGACCTGCCCGAGGGCTTGGATACTTTGCTGGGTGAACGTGGCTTGACGCTGTCGGGCGGACAAAGACAGAGGGTTGCAATCGCACGTGCGATGATAAAAAATACCCCGATAGTTATCCTCGATGAGGCAACCTCTGCACTTGATAATAAATCCGAGGCTATTGTCCAAAAAGCACTGGACAATCTTATACAGAATAAAACCGTATTCGTAATTGCTCACAGATTGTCAACGATTAAAAATGCAGACAGAATTGCAGTTATAAACGAGGGCGAGCTGGTAGAACTCGGAAACCACGATGAACTTATGTCTATACCGAACGGACAGTATAAAGCTCTTTATGAAATGCAGTTTAAAAAACAGGAAGCAGCTGTGTAATAAGGTTTTGCGGAGTTTTTGCGCTTCTTGTAAAGCTTCTTATAAAAATTCAATTTAACTAAACTTAACAATTATGTTATAAAAATCAAAAAATGGGTATTTATATATTATAAGGGTATCTCATATATACTACTGATTTTTTTGTTACGAAATTGACACAATTTACGAAAAAAATTAAAGTATTATTATAAAATGCCGATATTTATATTGTTTTTTTAGCAAAAATAAGGAGCGTGCATGATTATAGAAAAATCAACAATCGAGAAAATTTTAGCATTTACCCTTGCTGAAGTGCTCATAACAATGATGGTCATAGTCCTTATGACTTTAGCAAGTATCCCTGTAATCAAAAACTCAAAAGAGTTTAGAGAAACAGCTAAAGATAAAAACTATTGGATGGCATATTATGACAAGAATAATCAATTAAGAGTTTCTACCGACATAGGCGAGTGCAACGGCGATTGCCCGTCTATGGTAGAAGGTGATATTGCAAAATTTTATCCGCCGGAAGGCGTAACAAGATTTAACGTTACCGTAGTAGGTGCAGGCGGCGGCGGTGCCGCAGGCATGGCATCAGGCGGACAGTCGAAAGTATTTTTCCCTGAGTCTCCAGATCAGTCATTTGTTCCTGCGCATGAAGGCATATATCAAATTATTGCTATCGGTGGCGGCGGCGGCGGCGGCGGCGGTGCTGTTGCATGCGATGGCGGCGGCGGATATTCTGGCGGTGCTGTTGTCGCAAAAGCAAAACTTTCTCCTAACGAAGTTTATACAGTAGTTGCAGGTCCTGGCGGTGCTGGCGGTAGACCTCAAAAACCTCTGAGCGTTATTTTGGATATATTTGCCCCCGTATTGTGGATAGGCAGTATCGCAGCCGGTGTATTTACGGGTGGTGCTACTATTGCTATATTGGGTGCGACTATTTCAGTAG
Organism: Candidatus Gastranaerophilales bacterium; assembly: GCA_944323275.1. Classification (GTDB taxonomy): domain Bacteria; phylum Cyanobacteriota; class Vampirovibrionia; order Gastranaerophilales; family Gastranaerophilaceae; genus Limenecus. The sequence goes on along the minus strand of CALUSA010000002.1, from coordinate 48,442 downwards.
GTGCTGTTACAGCGACAGCCTCTCAACTTGCCGGTACGGTAGCAGCTATAATTTCCGGTAACCAGCCTGATGATCGTATGGATGGCGGTGGATACGGTATAAATTCAGCGTTTCATGGTATAAATGCTGACGGTGAAGAAGTCAGAATAGTAGCCTGCGGTGGCGGCGGCGGAAAACATGTAAGAAAAAAAGCTGTCTGGAAATGTAAACAAACAGGCGGGAACAGCGGTAGTAACGGTTGTGCCGATTATAAAACATCTGAGTTAAATGTCGGGTTGGGTGGTTCATTCTTTAAAAAAGAAGAACAACAAAATGTTGCTACCGGCATTGTTGGTGAGGCTGTAGAGCAAATGCCCTGGAAAGACGGTTCTGATAAGAAAAAACCCAACGGTTATATCTGCAGAATGAATGATGACACTAAATCACTTGAGTGTCGTGGTGATGTCGGCTCAAAACTGCCGGCTTTGTTGAAAGACATCGTTCCTTCACAGTTTGGTGCTGGCGGACGTGGCGGGAATTATCGTAAAACCGGTGTAGCCGGTCAGGGCGGTCTTGTCGTTGTTGAAGAAGTCGCTGTATATGGCGGCGGCGGCGGTCAAGCAGGTGCCGTATCTTTCTATTCTTATACAAAATCTCCGCTTGAAGGCGATGAAGAATATGTCGAAGTTGTCCCCGGTAAAGGCGGCACAGGCGGTGTATATAACGGTCAAGAAGGCTCAGACGGCATGTTCTCCAGATTCGGTAACAGAATCATTGCTGACGGCGGACTCGGCGGTGACCCCAGAGCTACCGGTGCGGATAATTCAGATGAAAGCTCTGGAAATGATCAAGCTGAAGGCGAAGACGGTATCGCAAGTGCAATACCTACTAACCTTTTAAAAAAAGCTAGAGATATAGTATCTGCAAATCTCGAAGGTGCGGAACTGATTGAACAAGCAACCGGCGGTATAAAACATGAGAACGGTGCTTGTAAATTAGCCGGTCTTGGCAGTGCAGGTTCTAGTGTAGACACCTCTAAAGAAGGTGATGACAAGGGTGCAGCCAGATGTGCTAACCTTGTTGGGCTTCCCGGTATGGGCGGCGGCGGCGGCGGTGCCGAAAGCGACGGTGTACCCGGCGGTGCCAGATCATTCGGACAAGGCGGTAACGGTGCGTCCGGTATAGTAATGGTAACATGGTAATGTATATAAGTTATATAGTGCGCCTGTTAAGGCGCACTGTTTAACCATAATTGATAATTGAATAAAACAATAACATAGGTCACTCTGAACCTGTTTCAGAGCTTTATCGAAAGACGGGTGCAAACACAAATCCGCAAGACTAAAAATAAATTAATAAAGACAAATAACAACAACTAAAGTACGTACACAATAATATAAGTCCGGAGTAAATCTGTTTATGAGTAATATGAAAAAGAAAACAAAAGCTTTTACACTTGCAGAGGCATTAATACTTCTTTTGATAGCTGCATTAATAGCGGCTGCTCTTGTGCCTGTTATCACAAGAAAACACAGAGATGTTGCAGAACATGGTAAATGGATATGTACCTTAAACAGTCAGGGACAGCATGTTATTAAAACTATTTACAGAGGAAAGACTTCGGATTTTAAAGTTGCAGCCGATGATGAGTGTATATTTACACCGCCTGCTAATGCAAAAAACTTTACGCTTAAAGCAGTCGGTGGTGGCGGCGGCGGCGGCGGCGGAACTGCCGGCGGTTTAGAAGCTATATATGATTCACGTACGCAGGGTGACTCAGGTACGTTTGCTACTACTGTTGAAAATGACGGTATGTACTCAATTTTGGCTGTCGGCGGCGGCGGCGGCGGCGGCGGCATGGGCTGCGGCGAAGCCAAAGACCAGATTACGGCAGAAGCCGGTTTTGATTTAAATAAAGCACGATATTTCATAACAGAGTCAAGTGATCACCACGGTCCTGCTGTAGGTGGTGTTAGTGAATCTAACCAAACCGGCAGATGGCACGATGATTGGTCTTGGGATGAGCCAAACATGGTATATGAAGCTGAAACCCAAAACCCAAATAAGACAGACTGTGATATTTCCGGTAATTATACTTTAGATTGTCAAAAGGGTAAAGATAGCGGTCGTTTTACTTCGGAGGATCCGTATCATGAAACTGTATATGATTACGGCTATTATGATTTACCCCGTCCTAAAAGCTTTTTTGATTACAATCTGTTGGTTTTAAATGACAAAGCTTTTGCAGAAGATTGCAAAGGCTATGGCGATTGTAATGATTTCAGAAATGGTACAACTCCGCCTAAGGCAGAGTTGACAAATGAAAAAGGCGAAAAAAACGGTCAAGAAGTATCTATCTTTGATTATAAATATCATTACATAGAAGCAGCGAATGGCGACCCGGAAATCATGCAGCAAAGGGCATTTTGTTATGCAGAACCAGACTGGCCTTTGTCTAAAGAAATACCCGAACAAAACTACAAGGGGCTTTTCTTAGGCGATATGGACGAGTCTAAAAACACTAACCCAAAATGCTGGAACCTCCCCGGAGAAGGCGGTAAAAAAGGTATCACTGCCTCTGATCGTGTGTTTATAAAAGGCGGCTCGAGTGTTTACGCAACAGTGGGTATGCAGGGCAAAGGCAGAAACCTTGTTGCTACGGGTTTAAATCCGGGCAAGCATTCCAGTACTGTCGGTTTGTATGTGCCTGATTCAAGTTTTTCAAATTTATATTTAAAAACAGCCAGTGTAGAATTTGGCACAGATGGCTATGAAGGCGGTCAAACCTCTATTAACTACAGCGGGTTGGAACATCTTGATGCCGACGGTGGTCGTGGCGGCTACGGGCGTCAGTTAAATGCTCTTTCTTTTATAAATATTCCTGTTAGAGAATGTTCTGTAGAACAACATACTGATGAGTATGCTGATGATTACGATTGCTGTGGGAAAAATAGTTGGAGCTGTGAATTCCTGCAAGCCGGTGTGTGCTCATCAAGAGGAGATGGATGTACAGAACATGGTCCATATACGAGATGTATAAAAGATCATGATGAAAAATATCCTTGTCCTACTGAGGAAGATCCTAACAAGGAATGTACTACAACGGTTTGTGATGAATATCAAGATTATTGGACATGTTCCACAACTCATCATACAGGCGGATATTTTAAACAGGGCAGTTGCGTTGACCGTGTAAGACCAAAGTATTTTGAATCTCTCGGTTTAAATTACTGCGCTTATACAGCCGCTATACCTGAAAACCATCCGGCTAGATCAGCAGGTTCGGCATATATTTTGAACTTCTCAGTAAAAGACAACTTCTGGACAGGTCTTGATTTCCCTGAATTGGCAGGCGATGTTATACCGTATCAGAGCGGAACTGATGATGAAGGTGCTGACTATGATATTGCAGAGTTGTTTGACAGACAAAGATATCAGGGCACGGAAGACGGCTCCGGCGGTTACGGTGCCGGCGAGCAGGTAAAAAGCTACGTAATGGTAGATGACAATAATAATGCTTACGGCAAATTTTACGGCGAAGACGGCGATGAAGGCTATGTCAGAATAGTTAAATCCAGTGCTTATGGCGGCTCCGGCGGAGAAGCAGGTCAATACGTCAGCACGATGATGAAAAAAATCGGCAGACTTAAAATAAAAGTGGGCGAACCAGGTGCTCCGGGAGCAGGTGGAAATAATGGTCAGAACGGTATGTCGACAACAATAACACAGATGGCTGATGACACGCTGCTTTTTGAACTGCAGGGCGGCAAAGGCGGTCAGGCAAATAAAATGTACACAATGGCTGCGGGTGATGTTGTACCCGGCGGAAACGGCGACCCATCTCCTGTTGAAAACGAGTCTAACCGTGCAAAAATTATTGCCTACGGCGGCAAGACGGACTCTAATCCTAATTGGGAAGGTCAAAGTGCAACAATATTTAATACATGGGATCCGTCAAAGGCACCATACGACGTTTTGCCTATATCCGCAACTTATATATTAACGGGTGGACATCCGCTTGACCTTACCTACGGTGCTGGCGGCGGCGGCGGTGCAGGTGAAGCCTCCAATCAATCATCTGATACTGCAACCGGCAACAGCGGCGGCAACAGCGGTATGGCACAATCGCAAAAAAGCGGCGGCGGCGGTGCCGGCACACCCGGTGTAGTTATTATCGAATGGTAATATAATAATCGAATATTATTGTCCTCCTGAAGGTATGTAAAAATCTTTCAGGAGGGCAAATATAATAAAAAAACAAAATGACAATTAAATAGAAAACGACTCAAAATTTTTGAGAACCTGATACAAGTTCAGGATGACAAAAAATTGAGCAAGCAAAACAAAAACAAAATGTAAAAACTTAAACAAAACCTGAAATAACCCCGAATATAATAATAACAAATAAGGACGCACAATGACAAAATCTACTGACAAAATAAAAATACTCAATGCTTTTACGCTGACAGAAGTGCTTATTACTATGTTTGTAATCATGCTTTTGATTATTGCATCAGCACCAATGATTACAAAGAAAAACATAAAAAACAAGGCTCCTCACGGTGTATGGGAGTGTTTCCTTGACGAAAACGGAAACCACGTCAGTGTAAAAACTATTAACGGCGCAACACAGCCTTCTGAAACCCGCAGTGATTATTGTATTTTTGAACCGCAGGAAAATGCTAAAGAATATACTGTTACCGTTATTGGCGGCGGCGGCGGCGGTGCCTCGGGTACATCCTTTGCCGTAGATGCGGCTTCATACGGCAATTCTGCAATATATGTTGCGGAAGCATCAGGAAAATATAGAGTCCTTGTCATTGGCGGCGGCGGCGGCGGCAGTGCCTCTATTAATAATGAAGGTAATAGAGGCGGCGGTGCCGGTGGTGTTCAATATAAAGAATATGCAATGGACAAAGGTGATATGGCTGTACTGGAAGCCGGCATGGGCGGCGTATCAGGCGGTTCCGTAGACCCTGATGCTGAAACTGCAGATGGTTCCAGCGGCAGTACCGAAGAAGAAGTTGACGAAACCTGTACCGGCACAACCTGGAAAGATGTCTGCGAGGGCAAAGACGGTAAAACCAGCAGATTTTATATATACGGTGATTACAGCAATGCTCTTGAAGCAACCGGCGGTGAAGGCGGTAAAAGAAGCGGTGATGCTCAGCAAGGAGAACCAAAATGTGGCAACGGAGGCAAAGCAACATCTTTCTTGGGCGGAAAAATATTCGGTACAAGCTGTGCTTACGTTGAAGATTATATGAATGCAGTTAAAACCAGTGATAACAATGTTGTGTTCGGTCACGGCGGTGAAGGTTCTTCTACTGCTGATGCCTATCCGGGAAGAAATGGCGTTGTTCTTTTAATTTCTGACGGTCACCACTCCGGCGGCGGCGGTAAAAGAGGTGCTACTGCGTTCACTAAAATTGAAAAAATTACTGATAATGTAAAAGTTTACGTCGGTCAGGGCGGTGCCGGTGCTATTTATGAAGATTCCAACGGCGAACAGGGCGAAAGTTCCGCTTTCGGTTATTATATTACAGCTAAAGGCGGTGAAGGCGGTACGCACAGATTTGACTCAATAAATGGTTTACAAGGACTTAAGGGTGAAGAAGGAGCAATATCGCCTTACGGCGGTACACGTCCTGCCGGTGGCAGCGGTACCTGTTCCGAAGAAGGATTAAACGGTACGAATAGTATGGGAACTAAAGATCCGCTAGAAATTACAGATGATGAACTGAAAACATTAGGTCGTGTCAAAGCTGGAACCGATCAATATGGTGCCGGCGGCGGCGGCGGCGGTGCTCTTAGTGCAAAAGACTCTTGCGGACTTGAGCGCAAATGGGGCAAAGGCGGCAGAGGCATGCCGGGTTATGTCCGTGTAGAATGGAACTAATGAAAGGTTATTTAAAATAAATGCAAAAAAAATACGCTTTTACAATGTTTGAAACTCTTATAGTTATAGCTATCACGGCAATTCTTGTGCTTTTGTCCTTCAAAACCTTCAAGACTGTTGATGAAAAAGCATACTCCAATTTGTATGCCAAGGCTTTTAACACGCTCAACACCGCTACTTATAACATTCAGGCGGATGTTGACGACTACAACAACGAAAAAGATGCTGAAGCTCAAGAAAACGGCAAAGCAGGTGCTGATGACAGTGAGAAAAAAAGATTTCCGTATGTTGATTGTACGGGGGATTCCTGTGAAGCTACAGAAGTTACGGAAGCTCAGCTGTGTAGTGCTCTTGTAAATGATGAGAGAGGCTATATGAACATAGTCGGCTCTGCTTCTTGCAGTATTTATACTATGGAGGATTTTACAACTGCGGACGAACCGCCCGAAACTCCTTCCTTCAGAACAACAGACGGTATGAATTATTATCTGGTGGCTTCTCCTAATGTAAAGTATTTTGTAATATGGGTTGATATGACAGGTGACAGGGCTCCTAACCTTGCAAAATATATTAAAGGCAAGAAAAAACCTGATATTGTGCCCTTCTCTATATACAAAGAAACAGGCGTTGTCACTCCGCAGGGCTATCCGATATATGATGCTTCTTACATGACAGCAAGAGTTATGTCTGCTGATCCTGATTTGGACGTGGATTATTCTATTCCTATGACATATTCGGAAGCACGTGCTCTTGCGTTTAGCAATTACACATGGGTAGTTGATCACATGAGTTATTCTATGGACAGCTATTTTGAAGATACTTTGCCGGATGACTTTGTTAAGCCGAATGCGGATGGTTCTATTGCAACAAAACTCGGATGTACTGACCTAAGCGGATATAGAAACGATCGTGACTTCCCGCCCTGTACGGTTGAAGTAAGCACGTTTATCAGAAAATAATTATTAACAATCTTTAAATATTCGATACCATAACTCTTTTCATGCTTGCATGGTTTTGTTTTTGGCATACAATATTTGTACAAAGGGTTATTGTGGACGGCATGTCATAATAATCCGGCTAAAACAAACAGGGCTGCGGCTACAAAGTGGTTTCCACCCGTGAACCCCGAATTTTGAAAGGAGAAATAACTATGCCAAAGATGAAAACTCACCGTGCAGCTGCTAAACGCTACAAAGTGACAGCTTCCGGTAAAATTATGCGACTTTCCTCAGGTAAAAAACACCTGCTTCAGCACAAATCTGCAGACAGAAAAAGAAGAATGACCGGTTTGTGTGAAGTATCAGCTACCAATTTGAAATTGGTTTCTAAAGAATTGCCGTACAAAAGATATTCAAGATAAGGAAGGTTAAAAATGAGAGTAAAACGTGGTAATGTCTTAAGAAAAAGACATAAAAAAATATTAAAATTAGCTAAAGGCTTTATCGGTGCAAGAAGCAGAATCTTTAAAGTTGCTAATACTGCTGTAATGAAAAAACTTAAATATCAGTACAGAGATAGACGCAACAGAAAAAGAAATATGCGCCGTTTATGGATTGTCAGAATCAACGCTGCCGTAAGACAGCATGGTTTAAGCTATTCTAAATTTATGAATGCCTTGAAAAAAGCTGATATTCAGGTTAACAGAAAAATGCTCGCCGATATGGCTGTTAGAGAACCGGAAGCTTTCTCTGTTATTGTTGAAACAGCTAAGGCTAAAGTTTAATTATTTAAGCTTACGAAAAGTAAAAAAATACTCCGTTAGTTTGTGACTTTCGGAGTATTTTTATTATATTATTAGATTATGAAAAAGTTTTTATTAACAATTTTTGCCTTGTTTATTATGCTCCCTGCGTCAGCTCTTGTTCTGCAGGGTAATGCTGAAATTAACGCAGAACTGGCACGAGAAGAAACCTTTAATGGTATTGATTATGCTCTGGGTCCTAATGAGTTTAGGGATTACTGGTCTGACCCTAACTATATGGAAAACTATTCGTCCATGAAAAACGGTGTGCATAAAGTAGGCAATCGTTATCTGGCTATGTTTTCTGACGGAACTTACGGCGTAAGATATGCTAATGACCCGTACCATAACTATTATTACAATGAAACAGGCTCGCTCTTTAAAGTCGATGTTTTGAATAAGCCTTATAATGTTTATCCACACCGTTCGGTTGCATATAACAAATACGGGGCATTTAAAAATGCAACTTATGTTGTTTCTGAAAAAGAACAGTACCTTTATGATTCAAAACAAAATCTTATAGGGCATTGGATTGGTAATGCCTGCTATGATGAACAGGGTACTGTTTTAATGCTGAGAAAAAGAGTTGAACAGTCAAAATAAATGAATCTTTTAAAATTTGATTGCATTGATTCCACCAACACATACGCTAAAGATAATTTTGACACTTTAGATGACAAAACAGCCGTTATCGCAGAAGAACAAACAAAAGGACGGGGGCGGTTTAATCGTGTATGGGTATCAAAAAATTGTGAAAATATTTATCTCTCTTTGGTTTTGAAACCACAAAACACACGATATATCACAAATCTTACCCAGTATATGAGTACGGTTGTTGCCGGTGTGCTCAAAACCTACAATGTTCAGCCTCAAATTAAATGGCCCAATGATGTTCTTGTCAACAACAAAAAAATCTGCGGCATTTTAAGCGAATGTGTTATGAAAAACAATCAATTATCCGGAATTGTCCTCGGGGTCGGGATTAATCTTAATACTGATGCCGCTACAATAAGCAGCATTGACCGCCCTGCAACTTCTTTGAATCTTGAAACAGGGCAAAAAATTAACAAAGAAGAATTTTTGCAAAAATTGTTTGATGTTTTTTGGATAAATTACGATAATGCTATGCAAAACGGGTTTGAATATTTTAAAGATGATTATTTAAAATATGTTGATTTTTTAGGTAAAGTGATTTTTATCCAACAGCGGGATAATGATATAAAAATAAAATGCGTTGCGAAAAATATTGATAATCAAGGAAATTTGATTGTTATTGACAGTAATGATAATGAAAAAATTATTTATAGCGGTGACTTAATTTATTAAATAAGTTATTATTATATTACACATAATGATTGAGGGAAAATATGCAGGAAAACAGATCCGAAAATAAAATAATTATTACCGTTTCAGGTGTGGACAGAATCGGTATTGTTGCTAAAGTAGCGAATGTACTTGCCGAATATAAAGTAAACATAGAAGACATAAAACAAACCATTATGCAGGATTATTTTGTTATGTTTTTGCTCGGAGATATTTCAAAGGCGGAAAAATCTTTTAAAGAAATAAAAGAAGCTATCCAAAAAGCAGGCGAAGAATTGCAGATGGAAATTTGGGTTCAAAAAAAACAAATTTTTGACAAAATGCATAACATCTAATGACAGGGGAAAAATGAGTTATATAAACGCTGATTCTATATTAGAAACTATTGACATGATACGTGTACATCACCTTGATATAAGGACGGTTACACTGGCACTCAGTTTGCGTGATTGCTGCGATGCCGATGTGAAAATTGTCGGTGAAAAAATCTACGAAAAAATTACACGCTATGCCAAAAACCTTGTGGCTATGGCTAACGAGATAGAAGAAGAATACTCTATTCCAATTATTAATAAAAGAATTTCTGTTACTCCGATTTCACTTGTAGGCGAATCATGCAGGGAATATAACTACGTGCATCTGGCTAAAGTTCTTGATAATGCGGCTAAAGATGTCGGAGTAAATTTTATCGGCGGTTTTGGCGCACTGGTGGAAAAAGGCTGCACACGTGGTGATATTGCGCTTATAGAAAGTATTCCCGAGGCTCTTAAGCAAACAGAGAGAATTTGTTCCTCTGTTAATGTTGCAAGTTCTAAAGCCGGTATAAATATGGATGCTGTCTTAAAAATGGGGCAGACAATTAAAAAAGCTGCCGGCTTAACTGCAGACAGAGATGGTATAGGTGCTGCAAAACTTGTATGTTTTTGTAATGTTCCGGGTGATAATCCGTTTATGGCAGGTGCTTTTCACGGCTATGGCGAGCCTGAATGTGCGCTTAATGTCGGTGTATCAGGACCAGGCGTTGTCAGAGCGGCGATTGAAGCCCTTCCTGAGGGAACTAATTTTAGTGATATGGCGAATAAAATTAAACAAATCGCCTTTAAAATTACTTCGACCGGCGAGCTTGTCGGCAGAGAAATGGCACAGAGAATGAACCTGCCTTTCGGCATAATTGATCTTTCACTTGCTCCTACGCCTGAAATAGGCGACAGTGTTGCGGGCATTTTTCAGGCAATGGGACTGGAGCATGCCGGTGCTCACGGTACAACCGCAGCACTTGCCATGCTTAATGATGCGGTTAAAAAAGGCGGAATTATGGCAAGTTCGCATGTCGGCGGTTTGTCAGGGGCATTTATTCCTGTTTCGGAAGATGCCGGCATGATAGAAGCCGCTTCAAGAGGCTGTTTAACTTTTGACAAGCTTGAGGCAATGACTTCTGTTTGTTCTGTAGGTTTAGATATGATAGCAATACCCGGCGATACTCCGGCAGATACAATTTCCGGTATTATTGCCGATGAGATGGCTATAGGTATGATTAATAAAAAAACAACTGCTGTCAGAATTATTCCCGCACCAAATAAAAAAGCAGGCGATAAAGTTGTTTTTGGCGGTTTGCTCGGGGAAGCACCTATTATGAATGTAAATACGCTGTCTTCAAGCAAGTTTGTACAACGTGGCGGGAGAATCCCTGCACCTGTTCACAGTCTTAATAATTAAAAAACGTGTTGTTTTTTATTAGGGCAGCGTACAGGGCTTAGCCTGATTGTCGTATAGTTTGTTTTTGAGTTTTAAATAAAAATAAAATCTGACATAGCTAAAAAAATGAGCCTTGGAGGATTTATGAATAAATTTAAAACGTTCGCAATTACGGCAATCATTTTTTCTTTGAGTACAACAATCTGTATTGCTGCAATAAACGGCAATGTAGAGAAGAACGGGATTTCCGGTGATTATAATCAGGTAATAGATTCCAATACCCAAACACCTGTCAGTCAGGCAGACGTGATTTTGCCGTCAAAAGGGTATAAAACCCAGACGGATGATAAAGGAAGATTTTCGCTCGGTGCTAAAATAGATGCACCTACGATTATGTCTGTTGAAAAAGACGGTTATAAACCGTTTTCTCTTACAATAGACGGACTATCAGTAAACAAGCCGTTGGTTATAGGTATTGAAAAGACAAACCCTCACGATATTATTATTGACAAAGACCTTTATCATATAGGGGATGACAATTATTCGGAACGTTCGGCTAATGCTGCTGACTTCCGGATAAAAGCAATCGGACCGTTTTATACCAAAAATTTTAATATAAAAAAATTACCGCCTGATGGTGATATGTACCTTATTATAGGTTCCGTAATCGGTATTGATACTAAAATGGCACGGGATATGGGGCAATCTAAAGTTACGACATCTTTTGCCACTGCACCGCAGATATATTTTAACGGAAACATGATTGCAGAATTGAATCTTAACGGAGATAACCAGCAGATAAAAATTCCACGCAGCCTTATACGAATAGGGCAAAATCAACTTACAATCAAAGCGGGGAAAAATCTTTTTCAGACAGCTTACGTAGACTACGATGACATTGAGATTATGAACCTGTTTATTGAATCAAAGTCTACAATTGCCGCAGAATAATCAGGTGTATCCGCTAAAAAACTGTAGCAGAATGAAAAAATACTTCTGCAAATAGATAAAGAAAGGAGAAAATATGGGCGTGAATGTTCTTGACAGAATTTATAAGGCTGTTGATATGGCAGGCGGTGTAACAGATATTGTGATTTTTACGGAAAGCTTTAAGGCGTACGGAAATGTTGTAAAAGATGACAGGGACAATCTTAAAGATATTTTGACTTTACAAAATGCAGCAATCTGTCATCATTTTGACGAATGCAGCTGTAATATAGAAAGTCCTAAATACGAATGGTTAAATATTAATGAAGAAAAAATTATTGCCTTTAGTATTCTGGGATATATGACCTGTAAAAATTAAGGTAAATTTTTTATAAAATTTATTGCGTCTTCTTTTGTAATAACGTCAGAGGATATCTGGGCTTCTTTTAATTTTTCTATAATTTTGCCCAGTTCCTTTGATTGTGGAATATTTAAAATTTGCATAATTTCTTTGCCGTCTAAAAGTTTTGGCAGCGGTTTAAGCTCTGTTTTTTGTTTTAAATAACCGTTTAAAAGTTTGTCGAGTCCGTTTATATTTTTGTTTATCATTTCTTGTGTAATTTCAGGACCCAGCGCAGACATTCTGTCAGCATAGGCTATGGCAATAAGGTCAATGGTTTCATCTCCCATTTTGCGATAAAATCGTAAATAAGCTTTTTCCGAGGTTTCATCGGACGTAACAACGCCTGCAGGATAAATATGGTTTTTTATTATTTTTTGAAGATAGGAGATTTGTTTTTTTGAAAATTTTAAATCTTTTAAATATGGTTCTATTATTTTTGCGCCTTCGCTGTCATGCATAATAAAACGGTGTCTTCCTGTTTGCGTATCTATTGTCCAGACAGAAGGTTTGCCGGTGTCATGCAAAAAAGCACCGAGTTTTAAATATGCAATACGTTTATGACCGGCAAAAAGTGTTTCATCCAGATGCGATTTCACATCTGCCACTGCGTTTTCATAGTACAACTGCACCTGTTTTACGGTTTCTATTGAATGTTCCAGCAGCCCGAGGTGATGATGTGAGTTTGGCGGTACTTTTTTTAAATCCTTTACAAACGGAAAGACCTGTTCCAAAATACCAAAATTTTCCATATCCGTAAGTGTGCCGTCTGCGTATTTACCGTCGAAAAGTTTTATAAGTTCGGTGTTAACACGTTCTTTAGCCGGATTTTTAATTAACAGGCAATGTTTTTTTATGATTTCTTTTAATTCATCTGAAAAATTGAACCCCAGTTCGCTTTGAAAACGAAATGCTCTTAAAATTCTAATAGGGTCATCAGTTATATTTAATTCTGAAATTTCTCGTATTATGCCTTTTTTAAGGTCTTCTAAACCTGAATTAATGTCAATAAGTTTTTGTTTTTTTAAATCATAGGCTATTGCGTTTATTGTAAAATCACGTCTTTTTAAATCTTCTTCTATACAGCTGCCGGTACAATCAGCTATATCAACATAGTTAATTTTGTCCTCAAATACTACTCTGTATATATTATTAACGTTATCAAGTTCTACAAAATATCCGTTGATGAAATCAGCCAGCCTTTTGGCTGTACTTTCAGCCGTGTTTTGCGGTACTACTATATCAACATCACAGCTTTCCCTGTTTAGTAAACAATCTCGTAAAAATCCTCCGACAATATAACAGTTTTCAGCCTGCTCCTTGAAAAAAGGAGTAATTGTTTTAAGTATAAAATTGTTTTGTATATTATCAATCATCCTGTTCAAGTTCGTAAATAACATTTGACAGAGCTGTTATAACAGCTGTTTCGGCTCTTAGTATAAGTTTGCCGAGGCTGATTTTGTGTATATTTTCAGCTTTTTGTAAAAGTTTTATTTCTGCAGCACTAAAACCGCCTTCGGGTCCTATTATAACAATAATTTTTTTATCTTTGTATCCTTTTATTTTAATATTCTGAAGGCAGGATTTTAAAGAAGAATCGGTGCATCTTTCAACACAGGCTATTTTTATATCATAGTCAGGGGAATTGAGGATGTCTGCCAGTGTCGACCGTTTTCCTATAGTGGGAAAGTCTGTTCTTTCACATTGCTTTACGGCTTCACATGCGATTTTTTGCCATTTATCAATTTTTGAATCTACAACGGCTTCTTTAATAACGCAATTGTCGCTTACAAAAGGGATTATTCCTTTTATTCCCAGTTCGGTTGCTTTTTGTATAACAAAATTTTGCGCATCGGTTTTTAATATACTTTGAGCAAGATATAACTGTAGATTAATTATATGGTTTGATTTTGAGGTTTGTACAACTTTAGTTGTAATTGTTTTTGAGTCAATATTTTCTATAACGGTTTGGTAGCAGGTTTGATTTTCGTCAACTAATAATAGTGTTTCGCCCTTTTTGGCTCTCATGACTTTTGCAATATGGTGAAAATTATCTTTATCAGTAATGGTTATTTTATTATTTTTTATATCTTTAGTTGTTATAAAAAAATGCGGCATAAAGCCCCTTTCATTAAATTTCTACACCATATAGATGATTTGTTATACTAAAGTATAATACCAGTAAAATCTTTTTACCGCAAGCATTTGGGGTGTATTTAGGTGTGGTTTTGATGTAAAAATTATACTAAAGTATAAAGCCGGATTGTTCGATATAACATGTGTTCACAAAAAAGCAATAAAGAGAAATAGTAAAAAAGCAAAAAGAGAGAAAGAGAGAAACAAAATGGCTTTATTTATTAACACAAACATTAACTCTATGATTGCGCAAAGATGTTTGAATGGTGCAACCAGCACATTGCAAACAGCAATTGAAAGATTGTCGACAGGTTATAGAGTTAACAAATCAGGCGATGACGCAGCCGGACTTTGTGTAGCAGAAGGTCTGGACACTCAAATCAGAGGTAACAAAAGAGCAATGCTCAACGTAGAAGACGGTCTTAACATGATGTACATCACAGAAGGCGGTATGACAAACGTTACCGAAGATTTACAAAGAATTCGTGAATTATGCATTCAGGCTGCAAACGGCATCTATTCCGATGAACAAAAACAAACTTTGATGAACGAAATCAAAGAAAGACTTGCCGATATTGATGTTATTGCAAATTCAACAACTTTTAACGGAATGGAGTTAACAAACGGTTCTAATCCTGAGGTTATTTTGCAATCAGGTGCCGGTTCAGATGCTGCATGTAACACAATTGACGTAACATCAGCTATGACAAATATGCTTTGTACCGCACTTGGTATTGCACTTGATATTGTAGGGATTGATGAAGCTAACAGCGGTGACTTAGGCGAAGATTATATGGAAGTAGGCGGTGGTTATGACCCTGCTAATCCGCCTAAAGTTAATGGTGAAAACTGGTCTAACGAAGCTATCAGAGCTTATCTTGATAAAGTCAGTGCGGCTATAGACAAGATTTCGCAAGACAGATCCACATTAGGTGCTTATCAAAACAGACTGCAGGCAACAGCAGATAACCTCGCAGTTATGAACGAAAACTATGAACGTTCCAAATCTCAAATTATGGACGTTGATATGGCTGAAGAAAGTGCCAATATGGTTAAATATCAGGTATTACAACAAACTTCAGCTGCGATGTTAGCACAGGCAAATCAGATTCCTGCAATCGCTATGCAATTATTGCAGGCTTAAGATTTGAAAAAACTGATTAAGAATTAATTATATCTCCCAAAACAACCAATCCAATTATAAATAAAGACACAAAATGTCTCTCTTAACGGTGGCTGCTGATTTTTGCAGCCGCCGTCTCTCGTATTTTCAGGCATTTTCTTTGATTTATTTTTTATCTATAATATTTTTTATGGAAAATAAAAATTTTACAAAAAAAGTTTATATTGAAACTATGGGCTGTCAGATGAACAAATCTGACACGGAAAGAATTTTAGGAATGCTTTCTCATTTCGGCTATGAAGAAACAGCAGACCCCAAAACAGCTGATTTATTGATGGTTAACACCTGCTCAATCAGACAGCTTTCGGCTGATAAGGCATACAGTCTTGCCGGAGTTTGGGGCAAGTGGAAAAATGAAGAACATCAGAAAGAATTGCTGGGTAAGCCTTTTAGAAATATAAAAATTGCTTTTTGCGGTTGTGTTGCACAGCAGGATAAAGAGAAACTTTTAAAACGTTTTCCTTATGTGGATTTAGTATTCGGAACAAATAATGTGTACGAACTTCCGGAATTGATAAAAAGAATTGATGACGGTGAAAGAGTCTGTGCCACTAATGAAATTCCCAAAAAATTTACGGAC
Organism: Candidatus Gastranaerophilales bacterium; assembly: GCA_944323275.1. Lineage (GTDB taxonomy): Bacteria > Cyanobacteriota > Vampirovibrionia > Gastranaerophilales > Gastranaerophilaceae > Limenecus. Next base: position 32,579 of record CALUSA010000002.1, on the reverse strand, counting down.
GGAGAGCAGGAAGCAAAATACGAAATAAAAAGGGTCAAGAGCCTTAATGCGTGGATACCGATTATGGAAGGCTGTGATAATTTTTGTACCTATTGCATAGTCCCTTTTACCAGAGGCAGGGAAAGAAGCAGAAAACCTGCGGAAATTGTTGAAGAAGCTAAGAAAGCAATAAATGAAGGTTTTAAAGAAATTACACTGCTCGGGCAAAATGTTGACAGTTACGGAAAAAAGCTCGATTGCAATAAGGATTATGACGGTCGTGATATCACCCTTGCCAATCTTTTAAGAGATTTAAACAAGATTGAAGGAAAATTCCGCATAAGATTTGTAACCTCTTACCCTACTGATATTTCCGATGATTTGATAAAAGCAGTAAAAGAATGTGATAAAGTTTGCGAATTTTTCCATATTCCCATGCAGTCAGGAAATTCAAAAGTGTTAAAAGAAATGAATCGCCGCTATAACCGTGAAGAATACGGAGCAATTGTAAAAAAGATACGTTCAGCTTTTGAAAATGTTGCAATAACCTCTGATTTTATTGCAGGTTTTCCTGGAGAAACAGAAGAAGAATTTTTAGATACACTTTCGGCTATTGAAGAATTTGAACTGGATTATTCCAACACCGCAGCATATTCTCCAAGGGTAAAAACTAAAGCTGCAAAATGGACGGATAAATTTATTGACGAAAAAACAAAGTCCGAAAGGCTTGCCCGACTAAATGAAAAAAACAGAGAAGCGAGTTTAAAATCAAATAAAAAATGTATTGGCAAGATTTTTGAGGTTCTGGTAGAATCTTATGAAGAAAAAGACAATAATATAATTCTTGCCGGACGTGCAAGAAATAACAAAATTGTACATTTCGCCGGGGACAAAACGCTTGTCGGGGAGTTTATCAACGTAAAAATTACAGGAGCAAGCACCTGGCACTTGAAAGGAGAATTAATTTAATGAAAAAAATTTTGCTCATGGTTTCTTTACTTTGTATTACCTCGCTTCCTGTTATGGCGATGAAAGATATAGCAGGCTATAAATGGGGAATCCCTTCAAAAGTTGAAATAAGAGAAGTACCTGATGCTTTGAAGGTGACTGTTAAAATGAATCAGATGCGAACAGACGTGTATGTATCAAATCTGGATTGTCATGAATACTCCAAAACTTATACATTGAACAGCACAAGAGGCTATACTTATGTATTGCCAAGTCATAGAGCTAAGAAAGAAGATACAAAAGTTACTGATTATGTTAAATCGGTATTTGAAAGATATAAAGATAACATTTATTTTGTTCCAAACGGCTTCGGTTTATATAACTATCTTGTCGGTGAGTTTTATATCGGCAATGACAGTTTGAGCCAGCATCTTATACAAAAAGGTTTCTGTACCCGTGTTGAAAACGAGGAGGACTAAAGTAATTTTGTATTAATTATAATTTGTGTCCAAAAAGGAGTGCCGGCATGAAAAAGATATGTGTTATTTTCTTTTTATTTGTTGTTTCATTGCCGGCATGTGCAATGAAGGTTATAAATCCTTTTGAATGGGATACACCTTTGAGGGTCGAAGTAATGGATGTTACTCATGCGCTGCAGGCAAGAGTAAAATTTATTGATTCGGAACATAATTATTCTGGTGCACGTATTACTGTTTATACCTCTAATTTGGATTGCCATGAACTAACAAGAATGAGAAAACATAAAGGTACAAAACAAACAGTTTCTAAAAAAAGTGAGCGTATCGGTGTTTCTTATTTAAGACCAACGAGATACTCGCTAAAATTAAATGATAAGGCAACAGATTATGTAAAGTATTTGTTCAACCGTTATCCTGACAAAATTACTTTTTCTATACACGGTTACGGCATTATGAATAATTTTGTCGGAGAGTTTTATATTAATGGTACCAGCCTTAACAAACATTTGATACAAAAAGGTTATTGTTCTTATGTTGATTAACAAATTATTGTGTAAAATTTTGAAATAAACTATACTTAATATACAGAATATTTATGCAACAAGGAGAATGTTATGGCTATGCGTTTTGATGCGGGTGAAATTATTACTGCAATGGTTACACCGATGGAGGAGAACAGAAAAATTGATTTTCCTGCTCTTGAAAAACTTGTAGAGCACCTTATTAAAACAGGCTCTAACTCATTACTTGTTGCCGGTACTACCGGAGAATCTCCGACTTTGACTCATGAAGAAGAAGTTGAACTTTTCGGTTTTGTAAAAAAAGTTGCTGCAGGCAGGTGTAAATTAATTCTGGGTGCAGGCTCCAATTGTACTCAAACTGCTGTTATGGCAACTGAAAATGCCAAAAAAGCCGGAGCTGATGCAGTTCTTTCTGTTGTGCCTTATTACAACAAACCGTCGCAAAAGGGGCTTTTAAAACATTTCGGTACAATCGCTCAATCTACTGATTTGCCGATAATCCTATACAATATCCCAGGGAGAACAGGTATAACTATGAACCCTGAAACCATAGCAGAGCTTGCAAACAATTATAAAAATATTTTTGCCGTAAAACAAAGTCTGGCAAATATGGATATTATTACGGAAACCAGAAAACTCTGTCCGGAAGATTTCGTTATATATTCCGGCGATGACAGCCTTACACTGCCAATGGTATCGGTCGGGGCTTACGGTGTAATTTCTGTTGCTTCGCATATTATCGGGCTGCAAATGCATGAAATGCTCAATCTTTATAAGTCCGGTAAAGTTAAAGAAGCTACTGATATGCATTTGAAACTTTATCCGTTGTTTAAAAAGATATTTATGGCACCAAACCCCGTACCTGTTAAAGAATGTCTGGCAAAAATGGGTATTATTAAAAATTATGTGAGAAATCCGCTTGTTGAGCTGGAAGAAGAAGAACGCAAGGAGCTGTATCAGGTTCTTCTTCAATATATTTAAAAAATAACCTATGAAAAGATAATGCAAAAATTAAGCTGTGCCCCCTCAAAGCACAGCTTAATTTTTAGTTTAAAATTTTTATTTTATATAAACCGTTGCAAATCTGTAAGCTTCAAAAGTTTTTGAAAAATGCTCTGCCGGCAAACCGGCTTTGAGTTTTAAAGCATTTAAAAATTCTTTTTTGTCTGGTAATTGTTCCCATACAGACGGGAGAAATACAGCTTGATATTTGCCGTCTTTAATTATTAGTCCGTCTATATCAGGTTCTAACTGATTTAACAGGTCTTCTTCATTCTCAAATTTAATTGCTTTCGGACTTGATAAAATAGAAACTGCAATGTCGAGTTTTTCAAATTCTTCGTTTGTAACAGGTTTGAATCTTGGGTCTGAAAATGCAGCTTTTTGAGCGTTGGCAAGCAAATCTTCTATCAAAGATCTGTAGGCAATTATTGAGCCTATGCAGCCTCTTAATGTTCCTTCAGTTTCTAGTGTTACGAAACAGGCTCCGGGTTCATCCAGCACCAGCGGATAATTCACTTTTTCATGCATTTGCTGCAATCGTGATTTTATGCTTAAACGGCAGAGTTCTTTGATTAAATCAGAGTAATATTCTTTTAAGAAGTTATTCTTTTCACCCTCAAATAAAAACCAGCATCCGTAGCCGACAACGCTTGATTTATCCTGAGTTGCGGCAGCGGAATTAGTCATATCAATTCTTATTAAAGAAAAATTGTTTTTGTTAGCAAATTTGACAAGCCCCAGAATCCCTACCATACCGCATGCCTGCTGCGGGGCAAAATTTTGAATATTACCGGATTCTATCATCTGCGCAGTCATATTGTCGATTTTTTTTGCCTGTGCATCGTTCAAAAAATGGCTTAAATCTGAGGAAATAATAAAACCGTTTTTGGAATCGTTGTAATAGGTTTCTATAATTTGTTCAATTTTTTCAGGGGTTTCCATACCTATAAGCACAGGAACAATTTTAACGTTTTCAAAAACCTGTTGTATGATAGGAAGCTGAATTTCTATTGAATGTTCATTTTCCAGAGCAATGTCATTAAATTGGGCACCGAATTTTTCTTCGAGTTCTTTATTAAGCTCCTGATTAATTTCTACATCGCCTAACGGTGTGTTCCAGCCTTCAAAACTGCTTAATGAAATTCCTTCAAAAGCAACTTTGTGTGCAGGTGCAAAAATAAAAATATTTTCAATATTTTTATCAAGCTGACTAATACCTTCGTATGCAAGTCTGCCTGAATATTGAAGTCCTGCATGAGGAACAATAACTGCTCTTGTTGCTACTGTGTATTGATTTTTACTGTTTTGCTTAAAACTTTCTATTTGTTTTTTCAGTTCCGCAGCGTCTGCCGTATAGAAAGAACCGGCGACAGAAGGTTGTTTAATTTTTTCCATAGCAAGATTATAATATACTTTATGAAATATCAAAATATTTTAACAAAAGATAAAGTTCAATGTACAATTTGTCCGAGAAATTGTATTCTGACAGAAGGGCAAAGCGGATTTTGTGCAGTAAGAAAAAATGTTAATAATAATATTATTTTAACTTCTTATTCATATAATACAGGTCTTGCCGTTGACCCTGTTGAAAAAAAGCCGCTTTACCATTTTTACCCAGGCAGCAGTGTTTTATCTTTCGGTACTCCGGGGTGCAATATGGGATGTAAATTTTGTCAGAACTGGCGGATTACCAAAAACAGAATTGATACTTCATTTTTGAATAAAACTACACCTGAGGAAGGTGTTCAAACAGCAAAAAAATATAACTGTAAAAGTGTAGCGTTTACTTATAACGACCCGATTGTATTTTTTGAGTATGCTGTTGATACAGCTGTATTATGCAGGCAAAACGGTATTAAAACCATTGCTGTCACATCAGGATTTATAAACAAAGAACCGGCTAAAGAATTTTTTCAATACATGGATGCGGCAAACATTGACCTTAAAGGGTTTAGTGAAGAATTTTACCGCAAAAATTGTCTGGCAAAATTGCAGCCCGTACTGGATACAATTAAATATGTCTGCAATGAAACATCCTGTCATGTTGAGTTAACTACCATGTTAATTGAAGGTGAAAATGACAGTTATTCGCAGATAAAAGCTCAATGTGAGTGGATTGTTGAAAATATTGGCGATTGTGTACCTCTGCATTTTAGTGCATTTTTTCCTAATTACAAGTTTTTGGATAAAAAAGCTACAGAATATTCGACATTGCTTAAAGCTTACAAAATCGCCCGTGAAACAGGCATAAAATATGTTTATACCGGTAATTTATCAACAATTGAAACCTCATCTTCCTATTGCAAAAATTGTGCACGACCTGTTATTATAAGAAATGGTTATGAAATAGTTAAATATAACCTTACTGATGGAAATTGTGTTTTCTGCAATACAAAATGTGACGGAGAATTTTAATATTGTAAAATTTGATTACAAATTATATAAACAGTAGCAAAATTTTTTGTGTTTAGCGTTACCTTAAATAAAACATAAGGAGAGAACTTTTTATGAAAATTTCTGCAATAAATACATATACTGTTAAAAATCGTCAAAATAATATAAATAATCACAAAAATAATACAAATAAAAATTTAAACCCTTCTTTCAGCGGTCATACCGAAAACCCTATAATAATAAATGAATACGACAATATATCCTGTTATATTCTCGGTCAGGATATGCGTCCGATGTTTCAACAATCCGATTATCGTGTAAAAAGTTATGATAAGCCGGAAAAAATAGCAGATTTTCTGGCAGAGAATATTCTTGCTTATAGTGCCAATTTTGACAAAAACAGAACTTTTGAAAGAACTGCCGAAAAAAATAATACAAAATTTTATGTCGCAGATCCTTATGAAACAGTAACTGACGAAATACGTTCAAAACACGGTTATATTATTTATGATAATGAACCTAAATTTCCTACTTTGGAAGAATTAAGAGAAAAATATTCTTCACGTGAAGTTGATGCTCATGACTACTTTGCTGATTTGAGAGATTATATAACTTATCAGCAAAGAGTTGTTTCTGCTGACGAAGACCGTCTTGAAAATCCTGTTGAAAAAAATACACCGCAGCAGGAAGAAGAATATAAAGAGCGAATAAACAAAGCTAATCAAAAAGTGCAGTACGCCCAGAATCTTTTTAACATAATGTACAAGTCAGGTCAGGATTTTATGTATAAAGACCAGCTGGTTAATAATTTAGCTGATATACAACAAAAATCAAAAATTGCTGACGTCAAACTTGAAACAATAGCTTTTGAAAAATATCTGCTTGATGAAACAATTCCGGGTACGGAAAGACATTATGAAAATGAGGCAAAGAATCCTACTGATATGAATTATAAGTTAAGATTAAGTCTTCTGCAGGGTATTAGATATTTAAAAGAACGAAGCGAACAAATGCAGCAGGAATATGATATGTATGCCCATATTAAAGACCATGCACCTGAGATGATTGCTTCAACACAGGAAGAATTAAACAGAACGCTCGGAAGAATGGGCAGAAATTTTGAAGAAGTAAAAGCCTTCTACGAAAATAATAATTTGGAAAATATATAAAAATAAAAACCGCCTGCGGATAACCGGGGCGGTTTTTAATAATCAAAATGATTATTTCTTTTTAGTATAGTAGGTATTATTTATTTTTTGCAATTCTTCCATAACATTAATACTCTGACCAGCTAAAAACAGTTTGTAGTATGCTGCAGATTCTGGATTAGCGAGTTCTTTTAAGGGCTTTGAATAATTTTGACAGTTTTCCCAGATAATGGAATTTTTGTTTTTGAGATTAGTAATTACGATTTGTCCGTCGGTATCAATCTCCAAATCCAGCAGGGTGTCTTTTTTTATTTCGCTTAAATCTTTTAATCCTTTTTGCCAGCATTCGGAACGGTTTTTTCTGATTTCATAAACCGTAACCTCATTTAAATCTGGATTTTGAACAAATCTTGCTTTAAAATTTTTGTTTAAAGAATTAAAACCGCAAACCCTGTTTACCCTCATAACACCCCCTAATTTTTGCATTTAACTGCTACATTTATAATAACATATTTTTTAAGAAAAAACAGGTCTGAATATATTAAATAAAAACGGCAGTTATTTTATCTGCTGCCGTTTTAAAATAAGATGTCTGAGATTATTTGTATTCTTTATCCGTTACCGGTTCAAGCCATGTTGTTTCGTTATCCGGTAAATTAGGTTCTATTGAAATATGCGCAAACATACTGTCAGGGGCTGCGCCATGCCAGTGTTCGACGTTTGGCGGGATTTTTACAACATCACCCTTTTTTAAAATCTGTATATCTTTGCCTTTTTCCTGATAACGACCTTCACCGGACGTGACGAGCAGTATTTGTCCGCCGGAATGTTTATGCCAGTTGGTTCTTGCGCCTGCATCAAAAGTAACATTCGCAATAGACGAATTATAAGTATCATCTTTGGCTACAAGCCGGTAAAGATGCGTTGTTCCTGTAAAAAATTTGCTGTAAGGGTTTATTTCTCCCTTCGCAAACGGTTGTTCAAAAGTATTTGATGCCATAGCTGCCAATCCTCCCGTAAACATTAAAATTGTTGTTAGAACAGTCAGTGTTTGTTTTTTCATGTCTTACTCCGTAAATTAGTATTAAACTATGTTTTTAGTTTAATACATTAGAGCAGCTATCAGTCAATAGATTTTATTTTATAGTGAGTTCAAAACTTGCTTTAATTAAATTAAATAACAAATCAGCAGGTGTTTTTTGTACATCTGCTGTTATCCAGTGGGTTTTGTTCATGTGCCATGCCGGAGTAATAAAACTGTAAGTTTCCCGAAGCATTGCAGAATCATCAGGATGAGATTTTAAATTTATATACAGTTTGTTTTGGCGTTCAAAAATAAGAGCAAACCATTTGTTATTACTTTTGTGGCGTATAACAGCATGTTTGCTGTTTGTTTTGTCTGTGAACGGATATGTTTCTGTCGTATCCTCGCAAAAAAGGCATAGCCTGATGAGTTGTTGTTTGTTCATTATACAACTTTATCCTTTGGACGCATTTTATTCATAGGGTTCCAGACATCTTCAAGATTATTTTTTATCAGATTCTGGTAGAAGTTTTCTTTGTAATTTAAAAGTTCAAGCTGCTGGTTAAGTTCCTGCAATTGTTTGAGTGCTTTTTGTTTTGTGGAACGAATGATTTCATAACGTTCCTGGATGGTACTGTCGCCTATTATACAAAGGTCTATATATTTTTTTATAGCTTTATTTTCTGTTCCCACGGAACGAAGGCATTTAACTATTTTAACCCAGCCAAGATCATCATCTGAAAATAGACGAATATTATTTTCATTCCGTTTTACAAACGGGAAAAAACCGCTTTTTGCCCAGAATCTTAAAGTGTGCTCAGATACCTCCATTTTTTCGGCAACTTCTTTTATTGTGTACATAATACATCTCCTGTCCGGTATTATATATACAATATTAGCATGAATAATTGCTTTGGGCGGTTAATTCCGTGCCGGAGTATTTTGATTAAGTAAGCGCAATTTCGGCTTTTTTAATAAAATCTTTGAAAGCGGCTTTAATTTGCGGATTCTTTAAAGCAGATTCAATAGAAAATTTGTTGCCGTTTGCTATAGTCATGTCATGGATTTTTCCGTCTTCAAAAGGTGAATACGCAATAAATGATATTGTACGAGTACGGAAATCTTTTTTATCTGCAAGCGGTTCTATGACAATAGATGCTTTTTTTATTGCAGAATCTTTAAAAGGTTCCTGAATATCAGCTTTTATGGGTTTAAATTTACCTATTTCAACAATGTTAGCAAACTGTTCTCTCAATTGTTTTAATGCTGCATCAAGTTTTTGTGAAGCAGTTAGGGCTGTAGAATTAGGCAAGTGAGGTCTTAGTGCCCGTTGTGTTGTAGTGGTAGCGTTTAACTTGTTCATGTTTAACTTATCTCCAATTAATTATTTAATTCCTTTATTGCCGTACCTTGCTTTAATTATATTTGCGGTGTCGTCAATACGCTGTAATGCGTCAAAGCTCAGCAAATGTTCATATTCGCCGAGTCCAAAGTCTGTTAATATCGGTTTGGTGTAGGACAAAAGTTTTTTTGATTCAGGATTTTCGTTATGTCTTATCCATGAATACATTGCTCTTTCGTAATCTATGTAGGCAGCTTCTTTTTTCGGATTTCCGAATACTTCTTTTACTGCTTTTTGGATACCTATAGATTCGTAATATTTTTCGAGTTCCGGAATGTTTTTGCCGATATTTTTCTTTGCAAGAATGTCATAAATCAAATGTTCTATTTGACCGATTTTATTTAATTGTTCACTTCTTACTTGAAGTTCCACCCAGACCATTTTTACTTTTCCGTTTTTATCTTTGACAGGATGCAGAATATTCATCTGTGTGGTGGTGTAACCGTTTTTCTTTCTGATTGCACTTGTTTGTACAAGTTCAATACCGGGAACTGACTGTTTCCACAGCTTTACCGTGTCCTGACTTATATAAGGATAAATGTGATTTGCGTGATAATTGCTGACCCTTGTCACATTAAATTTGCCGGAAAGTATAGCCTCTGTCAAATACTGTGCAACAACTGTCATGTCTGCATTTTCGGGAATAATGATTCTTAAACCGATAAGGTCTTTAATCCACCCTACAGCTTCTTCGTAATCTTTTTTGCCTGTGGTAAGAATTTTTTCAAATATCTTGTAATCTCTGGACTCAAATTTTATATCGCCGTCAAATATCGAAAGTTTTACCAGTTCTTTTTCTGTTTTATCAAGCAGTTTATAAGGTTTTTGATACAATCTTTTTGCAAAGATGTTCATTACCTCCGTATTAATTTTTTGATCATTGAACTCTTTTATAATTTTGTTATAAATAGAAATTGAATCTTTAGAGGACGGTATGCCGTTTTTATTTCTGGCATGCAGGTATTTCCCGTAGTTCTTTTCTCCGCCGAAAACAGTTTTTACATCTTTTATAATTTTACCGATAGAATCAGTACCTATTTTTTCGAGTCTTTTAGCCATACCTTTGTAAAAAGTAACTTTTTTGACCGCCATATTTATGACTTTGGTCTGATTGGGAGTGAATATTTTTGCGCCGGCTGCCGTTGTTTTGGGCTGGAGTAAAAACATTATTTCTTCGTTAAACAGTTTTTCTTTTTTTACAAATTCATAGTCCACAAGGGTCTGATGTTGTGTGGCTGCTGTAATTTTTTTTGCGGAAACAGATGAAGATGTAATCTCTGCTGCCGGAGCTGTTTGCACCGGCGTAGATGAAATTGGTGAAGATGCCACAAAAGTATCTTTTACAGGCGTCCGTTCAAGCGAATTTTGGGCAGATGCTTGTGCTTTTGGAGTCACCTTTGTTTTTAGATTAATGGCTGCTTTTGTGATTTTTTTTATAGTATTTTTAGAAATTTTCAACTTTATTATTCCTGATTTGTTTCGACAGTATTTATATATAAAGACATAAACAAAAAAAATTGTCATTTTAAGATTAAAAAATTTTTAAATGAAATATTTTGTTACATCGACCGCCTTAAGGCAGTTCTTCATGTTAAAATTTTATTTATGAAGTCTGACGGCTGAACCAAAAAGCGGTCGTCACCATAACATAAGAAGGATAGATATGTCCAAAAGAAAAATAGCATATATAGTAATTTTGCTTGCGGTAGTTATAGGGTGCAGCTGGGCATTTATTGCTGCAGGTGTTATAACCAAAAACTTTAAAAAAGAAGCTCTTAAAAGTGCCGGTGAAAAACAGGAAGTTAATATAAAAAATCTTATTATTACCGAAACCAAGGAAGATAAAAAATACTGGGAGTTATATGCCGAAAAAGGCTATTATGACAATCAAAATAAAGTTGTCATACTTTATAACATAATAGGCAATTTTTATGATAAAGACGAAGTTGTATTGAGTATGGAGTCTACTAAGGGCACATACAATGAAGATACTAAACGAGTTGTGCTTTATGATAATTCTTATTTTATTTATAAAGACGGCACCGATGTCAGAGCCGACCGTTTTGTATGGCAGGGAAATGACAAAGATATTACCGCTCAGGGAAATGTTATTATAAGAAAAAGCGGAGAACTCAGGACTTTTAGCAATGAAGCTATACTAAGCGAAAAGATGACAAATATAAAAATCATCGGACGCTCAAAAACCGAATTGTATAAAAAGGGGAATTTCGATGGAAAGATTTAAACATATAATTACAGCATTATTTTTATTACTTGCCGGCGCAGGTCTTGTGTTTGCAGCTGATTTGTCAATCGAATCTGACAAACAATCCTTTAAAATGGAAGAAAATAAAGCTAAATTTGACGGTAATGTAAGAGTTAAAATGGACGACTTAAAGGCGAATTCTCCGAGAGCAGAAGTCTATATTGACCCTAAAACCAAACAGCTTACAGATGCCGTTATGTATGACAAGCCCTATGTTGTGCAGGTAAAACAAGATAAAACAAACGAAATCAAAGCAAATATTTTAAAAATGTCTTTGCTTAACAAAACCATAAAAGCAGAAGGCAATACCCAGACTACAGTTACGCCGAAAGACAGTCCTAAACCGACTGTTATAATTACTGCAGATACCCAGTCTTATGATACAAAGACTAAAGTTTTAACGGCAAACGGCGGGGTAATTATTTATTACAAAGATGTAGAAACTTTCTCTGATTCCGCTGTTGCGAATCTGAATAAAAACGGTGATTTACAAAAAATTACGCTGACAGGTCACGGCAGATTAAAACAAAAAGACAGTATTATTACCGCTGATAAATTTATTTATGATGCAGTTGAAGAAGTAGCTTACGGTCTGGGGAACGCTCACAGCGATGTTGATATGGACGGCACAAGAATTAATGTATGGTCTGACAGACAGGAATATTATAAAACGGCTAACATAATTCAGGCATCAGGCAAAGTTCACGTTATTTATAAAGATTATGATGCTAAAGGACCTAAAGCTACAGTTTATCCTGACCCGAAAACAAATAAACCAAATGAAATTGTATTCATAGGTCGTTCAACTATTGTTGAACAAATGCGTTCAATTGAAGCAGACAGAATAAAAATGTATATTAATCCGAAAAATTTCTTTGCAGAAGGTAATGTTAAAACCGTAATCAGAAATGTCGACACTAAAAAGAACGATTTGAACGAATAAATTTTATTAACTTAAGTTTATTAAAACTCTATTCAACATTGTTAATAACGATTTTGAATAGAGTTTTTTGTATCGTCTAAAAGAGGTTATTATTTTAGCTGTTGATTGTATGAGTAAAAATCATTTTATTGTTGTTTTGCTGAGGGATAATATTATTATGAGCAAATGGTTTTATAAATTTTAGCCGGTTATCTCCTAATAGCTTGTTCGTAATTTTGTTTTATAGTGAAGCCAAGGAATTAATAATAAAAAAGCCGGTTAAATACCGGCTTTTTTCATTGTTAATTTGTTTTATTAATCCATCGGAATTATCAATGATTGACCTATTGATAAAGCGTTTGGATTTGTCATATTATTTGCTTCCATAATTTTTGTAATTTTGGAAGGATCATATTTGCCGTAAAATCTTACAACAATAGCTGCGAGCGTGTCGCCTGATTTAACTGTGTAAGATTCAGGAGCAACTGTTTTAACTTCTTCAACTGCCTGATCAGCAGGAATAATTGATAATTTTGCAGGTTTTTCAGCTTTAACTTTTTTGACCAGTTTCGGTGAATCTGCACTGTTGCGTTCGTTAAGAGCATTAGAGCTAAAGCTTAATAAAGCAGTCATTAAGAACATGCATAATGCACCGGCAATAAAACCTGTTATCAAATATACACCCGGCGATTTTTCTTCCTTCTGATTTACTTTGAAGTTTTGCCATAAAACATCAAGTTCTTTTTCTTTTGAAGGTCTGATATAAACATCAGGTGTACGGCTTTCCATAGAAGTGTTTTGTGATTTGGCTTTCAATTCTTCTAAAAGAGCCATTTTTTCTTTAGAAAGGTTTGATCTGTATAATGTTGAACTTTTCATGCGACCTCACTGTTTCTTTATACTCTATATTAATAGCCTGATAAACTTAAAGTCAAGAAATATGGTAAGATGTATTACATTCCTCAATATATTTTATATTTAATACCGTGAATAAATTATTTTATATTCGCTAATTTACTGATATTACCGACTTATACGGCATAAGTAAAATCTGTTTAAAATAAAAATATAAATTCCGTTAACTTATATATTTGCAATAAAACTTAAAAATATTTTTTTTGTTAGTTCGTTTAGAGGATGGCAACAAAAAAGGATTGTCGTTTTGTACAATCCTTTTTGAATTTTTTGTTTTCGGCTAGTTATGAAATTATTATGCAGCCAATTCGCCTTCGATTTCGGAAATCAAATATTTAGCAACCCATTCAAAATCTTTGTTTGTTTGAGCAACTTTTTTGAGGCAATCAACTGAAGGTTCGCCGATTCTGATTAAAGACATTGCAACAACACCTCTTACAGCACCTTTTACTGTTTGTAATTGTTCAACCAGAACAGGAACTGCTGCTGAACCAACATTAACGAGCATGTTTTCGATTTCTGCTTTGCTTTTGTTATCTGCTGTTTCTAATTGTGTTAAAAAATATTTAATAGAATCTGCGTGCATCTTTTTTCTCCATGTATTTTCTTATCGTTGTACACATTATAAAGCAAATTTTTATTAAATCTTGATTTCTTTATCTAATCTTTATATCTGTATAAAGAATTTTTATATGAAGGGCATTTCTGCGGCTGCACAATGGATTCCGCCCATGTTCTTAAAAAGTTTTTGTGTTAATTGTTCATCAATAAAATAAATATTTTCTTTATTAATATATGGAGCCATGCTTTCTATAAACATGTTTTTGGTGCTAAAACCTGTTTTTTGTTCAATCTCATTTGTGATATCAAGAGTTTTGTCTAAAAGAGATTCATTGGTAATATAAACAAGTTTTCCGTCTTCTTTTTTGTGAACAATTGCATTGAGAAAATTATTTTCATAGAAGTTTTCTAACTCAACGCCTAAATTTTTGTCATTATTTTTTTTGAAAGTTTCCAGCTGTATCAGCCTGTCAACTGACTGTCTGGTTTTTTCGGATTGAGATTGGCTCCAGTCTTTAAGAGCTTTAACATTGTTGTCAAAATTATTCAATCTTCTTTGAACGTTTTCTTTTGTTCTTACCCCGTCTAAGTAATGATATGTGGCAGGAACACGGATAGGATTGTAACCTGCGTCTTTTAAAATTTTAATGATTTCTGGCATGGTTTGCTGCGGTTTGTATTTGTCAAATTTCAGTGTTATATCCAATTTTTCTATCATTAAATTAATGTTATTTATTACGTTTTCGAGTTCTTGTCTTTCTTTATCGTTAGGTTTGTTTTGTTCAATGTATTTTTTTATTTTTGCAGCTCCGTTTTGCAATCCCGTTTTTGTCATGTCAATGTCAGATACAAGGATATTTCCGTTATCAAGCGGACGTAAAAACAAATCAATGTGATAATCCATTTTGGGGATAGTGTGGATTTTTTCGACATTAAAAATTTTTTTTGCCAGTTCTTGCGGATAAATTTCTCTGTTTTCGAGAATTAAAAGTTCATCTTTTCCGTTATTGCGGCAGACAAAAAAGTTGCCGCCTCTTATATGCGGTTGTGATTTTAGGGGAGTGTAATTCAAATCTTTTTTTAATCCGTCACCGCAGGCTCTTAATACCCTTTTTAAAAAATCCCGTGAATTGTCAAACAAAACAGCTTTTGTTTGATGGTTTAGAAATGTTAAATAATCCTGTGTCCACAAAAGTTTATTACTCTGTGCAAGTTGATAGAATTCTTTTTTTATGGATTTTGAAGCAATATTAGGTACAAAAATATCAATGCCGCTTTGGGCTGTGATTTTTTTTAATGCTTCGGCACAGTTTTTGTCCGTTACAAAAAGTCCGCAGAGTTTTCTTGCATCGTAGCCTTTAAAAGATGGTTTTGTATTTTGAATATTATATTTTTCTATTTTCATTATTAATAGTCCTCTTTTTTATATAAAAGAGAAAATATAAAAATAAAAAAATTTGCTATGAAAATTTGCTGCCCTGATGAGAGTTTCTGAACTCCAGTTCTCTGTCAATTTTATTTAAGATTTCAAATTTTTTATTCAGCCATTTGGGTGCAACCTTTATCGCCTGTAATCCGTTGCCGCCGAGTCTGTGGATTGTTGTTTTTTCTGGCAGAAGCTCCAGACAATCGCAGGCTGTATCAATATATTCATCTTCTTCAAGAAGTTTTATGTGTCCTTTTTCGTACATATTAAAGAGCTTTGTGTTGGGAAAGATGCACAGACAATGGAATTTTACACCGTCAACTTTTAAATCCGCAAGGGCTTTTATTGTTTGGAGCATATCTTCTTTCGTTTCGTTTGGAAGTCCTAAAATTACATGCACACCAACATTTATCCCCCGTTGTTTTGTCATTTCATAAGCTTTTAAAAAAGTTTTGTAATCATGACCTCTGTTGATGAATTCAAGGGTTTTGTCATGCATGGATTGCAGTCCGTATTCAATCCAGGTTTCGTATTTTTCTGTGTACGAGGCAATTAAATCGAGTTTTTGTTCATCAATGCAATCCGGACGAGTGCCTATAGAAATACCAACAACATCTTTGTGACATAAAGACGCATCATAAATTTGTTTTAATTCTTCAACAGGTTTGTAGGTGTTGGTATAAGCCTGAAAATAAGACATAAATTTTTCGGCTTTAAAGCGGGACGAAAGTGTTTCTATTCCTGTCAGCACCTGTTGTTCTACAGGCAAGTGACAGTCGTGTGCACGGGAAAAACTGCCGCCGTCATCGCAAAAAATACAACCGCCCGAGGAGATTGTTCCATCTCTGTTCGGGCAGCTAAAACCTGCATCAAGGGTTATTTTATAAACCTTTTTGCCAAATTTATTTTTTAAATATTCACTGAACTGATAGTACCTTTTGTTTGTTACAGGTCGTGGATAGAATGATTCCTGCATAGCCGGTAAACTTTATTCAGCGGATTCATCATCCGGTAAAACAGGGTAAAGGTAGTGTTCACCGCATTTAGGGCACACAACTTCTTGTTGTTTTCCGTCTTCTAAGATTGCTACTTCAAACAGTTCTCTGCAGCTTGACTGTACACATCTTATTGCCCATGAAGGTCTTACTATTCTTGCCATAATTCAATCTCCGTTAATAATTTCAAGATAAATTTTAGCATAATTTTATTGTTAACGCTATAAGTTTTTTGGATTGTGATAATTAACTTGTTTGCACGTAAATAATTGTAAATATCATTTTCATTTAATAACAAAAAATTTTAATTCTGTTTATTTATTAAATCAGTAAGAAGTGAGAGTGAATACAGAAAAGTAGTATGAAAGTTAATAATAACAACAAACCGGTTTCTTTTAAAGGTCTTGTACCTGCATTAGTACTTAAAGAACTTGCCAAACAAAATACAATTGAAGCAAGAAAACTTTTAAATTCCTGCAGAGGGTTTAATGCGGCGTACAGAGGTGCGCAGACTGTTAATCCCGATAAAATAGCCAGAGAGATGCAGGAGAAATTTCATATTAACTGTGATTTTGGTAATAATCCTTTGATTGCTTCGTTTTTTGCCCTTACCGCAAATATTTTTCATAAACTCGGTTTTGCCAAACCTACAAATGCTTTTTTTAAGGATTTGAGAGGGTCATCTTATTTTAATGCGTTGGGGCTTTGTACAATTCAAAAAAACGATGCAGAGTTATTTAGACGGTTTGGGATGAATTTCCCTGCGGGCAGTGTGATTATTAACAAAGCATATAACTGGGAAAATATTCCTTATATTATGAAAGAGCAAAAGAGTATTAATCATCTTTCAACAAGTCATTTTCTTTCAACTTTTATACATGAATTTGTGCACAATGCACACCTTGAAAATTTAAAGAAAAAATATTCAAATGCCGCTGATGTTATGCAGAGTTTGCGAACAAGATTTACTAATTACGACACTATATATACCCTTGAGAAGGAAACAAGCCGTTACGGCTCGACGAGTCCTTGTGAAATGATTGCGGAAGAAATGACTGAACTTATTGTAGATTCACTTGACCCTGAAACAATAAGACCGAATGAAATGATATTTAAACTTCTTAGAAAGCGTGAACCTAATTTTATGGATAAATTGATTGATGCCAGCTGGAACGGGAATTTGCAGGAGATTAACAGACTGGTAAATTTAAAAGCACGGGTCAGCAATATAATGTATAACCGTAACAGATATAATAATCTGTACTAAGTACATTACCATTGAATTATAACGGCTCCAGGATGACCGTTTTGTGCTTTAGCACTTGTTTGGGCTGTCCTTTTATCATATTGTCCGCCAAGACCGTATTTTACACTTTTAGAAATATCGTACAGGTAGTAATCCTTTTCCGGTATGTGGTATTCATCCTGCTTTTGTTCCATACCCAGAGGCGTCATACGGGTTGATTTTGCTCCGCCGTCTGCAAAAATTTTTAAGTCTTCAATAACAGTAGCCTCTCCGTCTTTGGCATCGATAAAATTGCCGTCTTTATCAATATATGTTCCTTCTCCGCCTTTGCCTATTTTTATGGTAATAACCGGATTTGTTATTTGTTTGTGTTTTGAGATAATTTCTCCGTTTTTGCCGCTTTCATAAGGGGTTGCACCGCCTCCGCCGCCTGAGGCAAACACAAAAAATCCTGCATTTACTTTTGGTCTTGAAAATATGCAGCTTTCACCGGTTGCGCTGTGGATAAGTTTTTCTTCTTTTCCGTTGATTTTATAGAGTTTCCCTATATGTTCACCTTTGGCGTTTAAGGTGCATACAAATCTGCCACGTGTATATTTTTTTGCAAAATCAATGGCTTTTGCATTGATATACGGCTTAAAAACAACAAGAATAAGCTGGCTTAAAAGTACAAACACCAGAACCGATGCAGGAATTATTTTTATCCATGCCTGTTTAAACTTCATTTATGTCCTTAATCATAAAGTAATAAGCTATTTTATTATTTTTTATTGTTAATTGCAAGTAAAACGGCATTTGATGGTATAAATTTATTTGCCGAAACGTCTGTTTCTTTTTTCAAACTCAATTATGGCGTTCATTAGTTCTGTTCTGCCGAATTCAGGCCAGTAGGTGCTTGTGACATAAATTTCTGAATACGCAAGCTGCCATAAAAGGTAGTTGCTAATTCTTTTTTCGCCGCCTGTGCGGATTAGAAGATCAGGATCCGGAATATTTTTGGTGTACAGGTGTTGAGATATTGTTTGTTCTGTAATGTTTTCAGGATTTATTCCTTCATTAATAATTGATTTAACTGCATTTACAATTTCGTCACGTGCACCGTAGTTAAAAGCAATATTAAGATTTACTCCCGTGTTGTTCTTTGTTTTTTCTTCTGCGTTGTGCACGATTTTTATAAGATTTTTGTTAAGTCTGGATATATCACCGAGAAATTTTATTTTAACGTTTTCCTTATGCATATCGTCAAGCTCGTTTAAAAGAGTTTGCGCAAGCAGCCCCATTAAAAATTCGACTTCTTCTTTTTTTCTGTTCCAATTTTCTGTTGAAAATGCGTAAACCGTCAGATATTTGATTCCGAATTCGTCAAAAAGCCTCATCGTTCGGCGCAGGGAATCTACACCTTTTTGGTGTCCCATTGCGGAAGGCAGAAGTTTTTCTTTTGCCCAGCGTCTGTTACCGTCCATTATTATTGCAATGTGCTGCAGGTTAGTAGTTTTTACAATATCTTTAATATTTTGTTCAGCTGTAAGTTCCAAAATTAATTACCTATACATCAGTTTCTTTTTAACATTATAAGTTAAATATGTTTTTTGTCGTTTAAGTTATAAAAATATTAACGAATTTTTATGTTTCTGGCGATATCTCTATCCAGTGCTTTTTTTGCCATTGCTTCTCTTTTATCATGAAGTTGTTTGCCTTTGGCAAGTGCAATTTCAACTTTTGCCCAGCCGTTTTCAAGATATACGTTTAAAGGAACAATAGTGTATTGTTCTTTTTTAACTTTACCGAGCATTTTTAAAATTTCATTTTTATTTAACAGCAGTTTGCGTTTTCTTTCAGGGTCGGGGTTGTATCTGTTGCCCTGTGCATAAGGGTTTATGTGGACGTTATAGAGCCACACTTCGCCTTCTTCGATTTTGGCAAAGCTGTCTTTAAGATTTATTGCTCCCTGGCGTATTGATTTTATCTCTGTACCTGTAAGCACCATGCCTGCATTGTATTTTTCTAAAATCAAAAAGTCGTGGAAAGCTTTTTTGTTATTTGCTACTATCTTTTTGCCCATAAATTTATTTTAACATTAAAAACACGTAAAAAAACAAATAACCCTAATTTTGAATAATGAATAATGATTAGTACTGCTGTTATGACTAAATTTAGGATTTTTTCTGCGGTTTTCTTGTAATAATCAAGAATACACCTGACAAAATAAGAGCAACTCCGATACAAATTCTTACTGTTAACTGTTCATGAAATAGTAATACTCCGAAAAATATTGCTGTTAAAGGCTCTAACGCCCCTAAAATAGCGGTTGTCGTCGAACCGACAAGTTTTATTGCAATTGTCAGTGTTTCCAGAGAGATTATTGTCGGAAAAAGTGCCAGACCAACAGTGCACAAAAATAAAAACGGGGTGTTTATTATTTGAAGTTTTGTACAAAAATCAAGATTATAAACATAAACCAGCAGCCCGAATAACATTACATAAAAGCTCAATTTGTCGGTTTTTATATGTTTGATGGTTTTTACATTTTTAACCCCGACTATATAAAGAGCATACAATAACGCTGATAATAGTACTATTCCTACACCGTGGATATTAAGCGGGGAATCAGGTTTTCCGTGATACAAAAGCGATATGCCGCTAAATGTTAATATTATCGAGAATACAACTGTTTTTGTAATTTTTTCGTGAAAAAATAAGGTCATAATTATTGCAACAAGTAAGGGATAAATAAAAAGTATTGTGCAGGCAATGCCGGCTTCGATATATCTGAAAGCTTCAAAAAGTGTTAAGGATGACAGTGAAAAAAGCAGGCCGAACACGATAAGCCAGACGGTTTCTTTGCATGTAATTTTTAATGAGGTTTTTTTTACGAATTTAAGCCACAAAAAATAAATTGCCACAGCAATAGCGTATCTGTAAAATAATACGGAATTAACGCCTATCCCTCTGGCAAACATCGGCAGAGCAAAAAGCGGGTTCGTCCCGTAGCTTGCAGCTGCTATTGCGCCGTGTAATATACCTGTAGTTCGTCTTTTCATGGCTGTGTTATCCTTGCATAATTTATACAAAAAATACAAGAAAATCAATTGCCCTGCCAAAACAGAATATAAAGTATTATTCAGTGTATTCTTTAAAGCTTTTTACTATTTTATAAAATAAATTCTGAGGGGTTTAACTCTGATTTGTTAATCCCGTAACTTGCGAGGCTATTGCCAATCTTTATTTGCTTTAATTATGCTTTTTATTTGTTTTTCTAAAAGCTTCAGTGTTGCATTAGGCAAAGCATCTTCTTTTGATTCCGGTAGCTTTTTTATTATTTTAATTGTGTTAAGTGCTGATTTATATTTTTGCTGCTGTATCTCGGCTGTTAGTTTCAATTCATACGGAACTCGTGTGTTTGGTGCAAGAGAGATAGCTTTTTGTATATCTTCTGCCATTTTATCATATTTTCCAATTGAATTATAAGCTACAGCCCTGTACTCATATATATAAACATTATCCGGTGCCAGTTCAATGGCTTTATTATAATTTTCAATACCCGTATAATATTTACCCATAGAAGAATACCAAACTCCTGAATAATAATATGGCTTATAGCTGTCAGGAGATTTGCTTTTTAGTTCTGTTATATATTTATCAAATTCATCAGAATACTTTTTGATTAGTATAACTTTAAATTTAGGGTCAAAATTCGGATCATATAAAACTTGATCTTTTACTGATTCGTACTCTTTTTCATAATTTATTTGTTCTGTGCAAAATACCGGTTGTAAAGTGCAGCATAAACCGTAAATTAAAAAAGTAAATAAAAATAATATTTTAAAAAATTTCTTCATATATTTCCCTCTTGTGACATGATTAATTATACGTTTGTAATTTTAACAATATAATTATTTATTGAAATCCTTTGGCTAACTGATTATAAATTTGAGAAAATTATTTTCGTGCTGTGTTCAATCCTTACGTTTAAAAACATTATTCAAAAATAAAAATTTAAAAGCTTTTTAATCTGATATTTTTGGTGGATTACATTATTACAAAAACATATAATATTAGATTTATAAACAAAAAAAGGAGATTTATTTATTATGGTAAAATTTATTGTGCTGGTTATTGCTATAGCTGCTATCTGGATTGGTTATATGAACTGGGGCAAGCCGCTTAATATTGATAATGCCGTAAAAAGCGGAACTTCTTCCATTAAAACCGAAAAAAGTATTGACCGTGTAATTAATTCACGTGAAAACACAGCTAAAGATAATAAGGAAATGCTGGACAAAATGTAATTTTAGTTACTTTGTCCCGCTCTGTATCCGCACCATGCAAAAATTGCCGGCATGAGTTTATCCAAATGCAGATGTTCTACAACAGGAATTTTTGCTACTACGAGTGCACCCAGAGCGTCATCCATGTTGATAACAGAGTCTTTCAGAGTTAATTTTCTGTCAGGCTCTTTATCTTTAGGGTCGTTTATAATATTTGAAATAAATGCTGCAAGCGGCATACCTGCAATAAGACCTGTTATTATAGCAGCGACTTTAACTTTTTTGCAATTTTTATATTTTACATTGTCTTCAATAAGTTTCATTGCTCCGCCGACGAGCAGGGTCGGAACAGTTGCGTTCATAAACTGGAAGACACCCTCTTGAATTTTGCGTTTTTTATTTGCTTTTTTGTCAGCTGCTATACCGGTGACAACACCGCCTAAGATACTTGCCGTGCTCAAACCGATGACCTGCGGAAGTTCATATTTTATTTTTAAAAGGTCAGTGATTTTTTTCAGTCCGAGTTCCGGTTGTTTTTTTGCAAAATATAGCATAGGCAAAAGAGTTGCTACAGCTGAACCTGATGCAACTATAACTTTTTTCTTTAAATCAGGTTCTTCTATACGGTGGTTTCTTTTATACTTTAAAGTGGAATATACATTTCCGGTATGTGAAACCTCTTGAAATGAACTGAATACACTATGTTTCGGTTTATTACTTACTGATGTTATCATATTATTCTATCGCAACTTAATATTCACTAATCATAACACATAAAAACCCTAAATAAAAAAATTTGCTATAATCTTAATAAATAATAACAATAGGAATAAAAAACGGAGTACAAAATGATTACAGATTCTATAGAAAATGCACAAAAATATTATAATTTGGGATTGAATTTTCAAAAAGGTTTTGAATTTTTAATACATACGGATTTGCAAAATCTTGAAAACGGAAAGTATCAGATTGACGGCGATGATATTTTTGTATCAGTGCAGGATTACAATACAAAACCGGAATCGGAGGGCAAGTTTGAAGCGCATAAAAAATATGCCGATATCCAATTTATTATCAAAGGAGAAGAAAAAATCGGTTATACAAATATAAAAAACTGCACCCCGACAACTTTTTATGATGATGCTAACGATATTATGTTTCTTGATGGTAAAGGTGATTTTATAACAGCTAAAAAAGATACTTTCTTAATTTTTATGCCGCAAGATGCTCACATGCCCTGTATCTCTATAGATGCTTCAAAATATGTAAAAAAGGCTGTTGTTAAAGTTAAGATATCCTAATACGGCGTGTTAATTTCTTGTAAAAGATATATTTTGCATGTAAAATGTTATTGTTAATTATTAATGGATAAATACAAATGGAATTTTTCAGAAAGAATCAAAAAGTTATAATAGGAATAATATTTGTTGCGTTTATTTTGTTTGCGCTTGCACCTATATTGCTTGCACTCGTATCATAATTAACCTTCAAAATAGTTGGAAGTCATTTGTACGGCTTAATAAACCGCAAATGTTCAGGATAAATAATAAATGTCGCATAAAGCACATTCAATCATAAAAAAAAGCTTTCTCTCAAATATAGTAAAAGCTTTTCTTATATTTATAATAATATTCTCTTTTGGAACCGAGGCGTTTTGTAATGCCAACCACATCGAAAAAAAGAGAAAAGAAACCCATGCAAAAGTTGTCAAATTAAAACGTCTTGAAAGTATTGAAACTAATAAGCTTTATAAAAATCAGCAGCGTCTTGAAAAAGCAACTAAAAAATTAAAATCAACAAAGCAGGAATATAAAGATGCGGAACAGCAGCTTGCAGAAGCCGAAAAGACACTGAATGAAACCCTCAGTGATTTTTCTGCAACTGAAATTCTTGCCAAAAAACGTATAAGACAAATATTTAAAAAACAAAGACGGGGAATGTTCCAGCTTTTGCTTGCAACTACCGACATAAATACTTTTTTGGACCGTATATATTATCAGAATGTTATAACTAAAAAAGATAAGAAAAAATTGGCGTATTTAAAAGAAAAATCAAGAAGAATCGCTCTTTTACGCAGCCAGATTGAACAGCAAAAAACAATTATAGCTTATTCAATTAAGAGCATAAATGCACAACAACAATATATTCAGGGCGCAATCAGCCAGAATGAATCTTCTATTCAGAGATACAGAACAGACAGAGTTTATTATGAAAAAGCCGAAAGGGAACTTGCAAAACAATCGGAAGCTCTCGGCAGAATGATTAACAAAAATACTAAGGGGTCTACGGTAAAAGTAGTTTCAGGATTTATGAAACCAATCGCCGGACCTATTACATCGCCTTTCGGTTACAGAACGCATCCTATATTTAAAAGAACCATTTTCCATTCAGGTATAGATATCGGCGGTATAAACGGCGGTAAAATAAGAGCAGCCAATGCCGGAAAAGTATTGTATTCCGGATGGTACGGCGGATACGGAAAAGTTGTTATATTAGACCACGGACTTGTTAACGGTCAACCCACAACAACATTGTACGCTCACATGTCCGGTTATGTGGTAAGTCCGGGGCAAAGCGTTTTAAAAGGACAGGTTATAGGTTACGAAGGCTCTACAGGTTATAGTACCGGACCTCACTGTCACTTTGAAGTAAGGGTTAACGGACGCCCTCAAAATCCGTTAAATTATATTAAATAAAAATGAAGGTGCGATTTAGTGAGTAAAAAATTATTTATAATACTATTATCAGCAGTTTTGATTAGCGCAGCAGGTACTGCTTATGCTGCAGAAACTCTTGATGTGCCTCAGGATACTTCTGATGTACAAGTAGAAACACCGGCTGAGGCAGACGGCAGTGATAGTGAAAATGCACAAACCAAAAGAAAATGGTTCAATTTCTTTGGTAAGAAATCACAAAAAGAAGAACAGCCCTCAGCGCAGGAAAATGTTGATGAAAATACTCCTGTACTAAAACATCAGGCGGCTGATGAGCTGTTTAGCGAAAAACAGGAGCAGGAAAACTCTGAAGAAAATAATGAAAAATCGAAAAAATTCTTCTCAAGAGCAGAAAAAGCACCTCAATCTGATGAGCAGGATACAAACACACAAGAAGCTCAGGGACCGACAACCGATGTTCTTGTGGACAGTGAAACAATCGAATATTTTCCCGAAAGACATGAATTTGAAGCAATCGGCAATGCAAAAGTAACTTTTCCAAGTGAAAAATCCGTATTATATGCGGATAAAATTGTGTTTAACCATGATACGAATTATATAAAGGGGTACGGCAATGTAGTCCTTGTAAAAGATGACCAGAAGGTAAACGGTGATTTTATACAGGTGGATTTAAACGAGGATAATGCCTTAATGACGCATCCTGTTTTAAATCACATGGCCATAAAAATACGTGCAAAAACCGGTATAGTAAACGATGCCCAGACAGAAGCTTTAGACGGTATAGTTACTTTTAATGACAAAACCCAGTTTAAATTTACTTCACGACCAATCATGGGGTTTGATAATCCTATGATGGATGAAGCTATACCTAAAAATTTCTATTTTAAAGAAAAGTATGATAACAAATGGCGTTTAAAAGCCAAAACGATTATTATAGACAGTTATAAAGATCACGATGTTGCTACTTTAAAAAATGCTGATATTTATATTAAAAATACAAAACTCGGCTCTGCAGGTAATTTAAGATTGTTTACTAACAAAGAGCAGCAGTATATTGAAACCAATATGCTTGAGCTTGGGTCATTAAGAAATATCGGCGCATTTGTTTCTCCCGGATGGGTATTTAAAGCACCCTTTGGTTCAACGTTAAAAGTTGGTCCTGCATTAACTTACGGGGATAGTGAAATAGGTGTCGGTGCTCTTGCAAGATTTTTGAACGGCAATAACAGAACAGATTTCGGCTGGGCAAGTTCAAACGATAAATTTGTTGTCAGAGGTCGTCATAGATTTACTGACAATTTGAGTTTGCAATACGGTATAAATTCTTATATGAATAACGGTTTTATGGGCGGAAGAATGCCGGAATACGGTTTCCAGTTTGACCATAGAAAAACTTACCAACTTGAAGATTTGGATGTAACCTTTACCAACAGATTTATGGCAGGTTTTATGGAAGATTGGGGCGAGCGTGATTTCTCTACAACAAAATTCGCCTGGCAGACAATGTCCACTAAATCTTTATTCAAATATCAAAATACTGACCAAAAATTTGCTATGGATTTCGGGCTTGGTGTGCAATCGCACGTTGCCGCATACGGAACCGGAGATACAATGGGTGTCTTAAGAGCAGGTCCGTATTTAAGAACCCAGTATCGTTCCTGGCAGCAATATGTAGCCTATTATCAGGGCGGTCAGGCAGGGGATTCTCCGTTCTATTTCGATAAAAACTTCTACGGAAAATCCAATATTGTTCTTGGTGAATCTTTAAGAATTTGTAAATATCTTACTTTGATGTACACGGCAACAATTGCTCTTGCTGATACACCTAACGACAAAATGCTGCAGGAAAACAGATTCTGGGCTGCAATTGGTCCTGATGATATCAAGTTTCTTATCGGTTATGATGCATACAGACAGAATGCTTCAATGGGGTTAATGATGAATGTCGGAGCTGAAAATGCTGATATTGAATTCAGACGTCTTGTACTTAACGACCCTCAGGCAATAGGGCAGCATGAAAAATCTGAAAAACAAAGACGTGAAGCACAGAAGAAAAAAGAAGAAGAATTGAAAAAACAAAAAGCAGCTGATCCTATGAATCGTTCAGTTAAAGATTATGATGACTACAATCCTCAGTTTAATATGATGCCGGGTGGTACAATATTGCAGCCGTCACTCATCAGACCGCCTGGAATGTAGCATCAACTAAGTGTTTTACAACTAATTTGTAAAACTTATGTAATATTAGTTATACAAGAGCGCAAAATAAACTATGTTTGGATTTATAATAAGCATAGTTTATTTTTTTATAAAAACATTACAAGGAGTAAAGAATGAGAGCTGCACCTATTCAAAACACGGGAGTGTATGGCAACAATACTGTTTCAAAAAATAATTTGAACACAAATCAAACTAAAATGCGAATAAGCCAAAATTATTCCCAATTAAATATGCAAAAATCTAACAACCCTGCTTTTGGCTGGTTCGGGCTGGATGATTTATTTTATTATTTTAACAAGAAACTAAATGCAAGCAGAGAAGCCAAAAGAAGAGAACAAATTGAAGAAACAAACAAAAAAGTTGTCGATGATATATCTTTAATGTCAAAAAAAATGCGTATACCTGTAAGCGTGGCAAGGGATAAGTACAACGAGTATCTAAAAATCGGAGGTATTGAACCCAGCAAAAACGGGCGTGAGGTCGGACTTAACAAAGTTATAGGTTATAGTAACGAAAAACTTGACCTTATAAAAGATGTTGTTACTCCCATTGTGATGAAACAAAAGGCTGTACAAAGCGGTCAGCAGCCGCCGGAAGATTTGAAAATTCCAAACGGCGTACTTGTGTATGGTCCAAATGGCAGAGGCAAAAGTTATATGCTGGAAAGTCTTGTTGAACACTTTAAAATAAAAAGCCGTCAGGATGGTCTTAAAATAAAAACATTTGTTATAAACAGACCTTGGAATCTCGGTGATACTGACGAAAATGCTTATGCAATAGCGGATACTTTTGAAGATGCTAAAAAATTCAACGAAGAATCTAACGGACACAGTATAATTTATGTTAATAATTTGGATAATTTGCTTGATGAGGATGAGCATCCCATATTGTGTGCTGAATTTCTGAATGCGACAACAAACTGTGCAAAAGACAACATTACCTGGATTGGTTCGGTTTGTTCCCCTAAATTAGAGCCTCAGTGGCTTTTTAACCCAAGCAGGACTGATATTTGTCTTGCGGTAAGGAATATGTCTGATCCGGAAATGTCTGCACTTATGAGTTATTTTTGGGCTCAAAAAGACAGACAGGATAATTCTGACCATAATAAAGTTTTAAATTATTTAAACGAAACAGGTATGAATGTGTATCCTCCTGTATTTAAACAAATTGCTGATAATGTTGATAAAAAACTAAAAGAACAAGATTATGACAATTATAAACGTGGCCGTTACAAAAAACCTGTAGAAACTCAGGATGTTATCAGTGCACTTGAAGAATACCGAACAGACTTGGTACTTCAAAAACAAGCACGCCCGAGAGCACTTTCTGCATTGGATAGTTTAACAGATGATGCATATATTGCAAAAATACAGGAGAAACACAATGCAAATAAATAGTGTCAAAAGTTACGGCATTTATTCAAACCAGAATTACATAAACTTTAAACAAAACAAACAACAAAATACTGCATTAACATCGTCATTAAATTTGACAAATAAACAAAAAACAGCAGCGGCAGGCGGAGGACTTCTTTTAGTCGCTGCTACCGCAGCAGCTGCGGTTAAAAACAGAAATTTTGTTAAAGGTTTTAATAAGATATTCCGTCCATACAAAAATATGACTGTTGAGGCAAATTTGCTTAAAGGGGTTGATTTAGGAGAATATCGTCAAAAAAGATTTGTGGAAAGTTTTATTGAACCGTTGACAAAACGTGCACAAGGTTATGTCTACCCTAAGACCGGCGAAAAATATAACGGTTTTCCGTCAAACGGTTATATAGTATGGGGTAGTGAATCTAAAGCCAAGAATGATTTTTATGAATGGACTGTTGATGAACTTCAAAAAGCCGGAGTGGAAATTATAGACCCCAAAGCCGGCGGAATTCCTAAATATGATGATGTTTCTGAGGCATGGATCAAACTGTTTTTTGATACGAAAAACGGTATAACCCCTGACAAAGTAGAGAAACAGTTTAAAAAAGACGGAAAATTTAAGGCTTTTGTTGTACGTAATATTGATGAACTATCTAAAACAGCTCAAGAGATTCAGGTAAATGAAAAGTTACAAAAAAGAATGGATGGGCTAAAAGAATCTTCTGCTGAAATTAAGGCAATTTTGTCAAAGAAGAATAAAGCTAAAAAAATAGCTGATGAAAATTTTCTTAATGATGCACCTGATACAAGTAATTGCGCAAGTAAATACGGTCTTATACTTTCTTACAAAGCAAAAGATATCAGCAAACTTACACCAGCAACCATACGTACAGGCAGGGCGAGTTTTCGGGAACTTGTTATGCCATACGCTGATGAATCAATAGAGGCATGGAAAAATCACCTTAACGAAGTAAGAAATTACTCCTCGCCGTCTGTTGCAACAAGAACAATTGAGCAGGTAAAAGAAATTTTTGCCAAAAGAGGAGAAAAAGAGTTTAACGAAATTAAACCCTATCTTGAATATGACCCTCCGTATGAAGGTATAACATTAAAAGCTCCTTTAAAGAAATGGGAAAACTGGATTGAATATATGGGAAGCAGAAAGGGCGTAAACGATGCAGTGAAAATAGAATCTTTTGAAAATTGTCTTGCTCTTTTGTGTGCTGAAGCAGGAACACAAAAATCACAAAGTGCCCTCAAAAATTTGCGGGAAAATCCCAAATTTAACAAAATTCTTGATATGATGCACAAAAAATATATAAAGCTTGCTAAAGATGCAAATTCTGAAGAATATTGGAATCTTATGTTAACTAACAGATTAGCCGGTATGCAAAATACCGTGTAAGCAATAATTAAAAAAATGCTGGTATTTTGTGTCGGTAAATAGAAATTAAACAGAACTGGAGAAAACATGAACATAACACCTATCAAAAGCACTCCATACACAGGTGCCAAAATAATTAAATACCGTGGGGATTCCGTGCCGAATTTTAAAGGCTATACACATGAGGTTACTATCAAATATCCGGGGCGTTATGAACATTATAAACCTCATTACAATATGATAGAAAACCTTAGCGAAACAGGCACTCAGCTTGATGTAAAAGATTTAAACGACAGGGAATATAAAATGTACAGAGAACTTGACGAAATTCCTCCACGTATATATGTTGCTTCCCCGAATGAAAAAATTCCTGAAAAAATCTATAAAACACATACCCACATACAAAGAAATGATTTGTATCTCTCTCAAATAAAAAAAGATTACCCGCACGGCTACAAAAATTTTGCTCAAAATGCTTACCTTGAGGCAGAATACTATAAGGAGCTGCAAAAAAATAAAAATACTATCATAAATAAAAATACAAAAGAGATAGACTCTCTTACTAAAAAACATGAAGTTGTCTCTAAAGAGAATCTCTCTCCAAAGCTTAAAGAACGATTTGAAAAGGATTATAACAACAAAATTAATGCCTTGAAAAAAGAAATTGACGAAACAACAAGATTGGCCTATTACGCAGACAAAAATCTTGATAAAGCGGAAAAAAGATTTGAAGTTCTTAAAGAAATGGATGAGCTCGGCGGACAGTACAATCAATTGATGGCAGATATTGCCAAAGTTAGCAGCCTCGGCTATACAAGACCATCAATGTCGTTTTATCGCTGTCAGGATGCAGAGAAAAACGTTGAAAAAATTGAACCCCTATACAATAAAAAAGTTCGACAGCTTGAACGTCTTGAACAAACAGAAGAAATAACAAATAAAGAAAAAGCTGTTGAAAAAGCAAAAACAGAACTTCAGAAAATTAAACAACAACTCGATGATGCAAGAGCAGAACTCAAACACTGGCAGAATGTATATGCACAGGAAGATAAACAAAGAGAAAAACTGCTATCTGTAGACAAGCCCGCATTAAGGATAAAGATGGATAAAACTTATGAAAATATTGCCTCTTTTTATAAAGAAAATTACCCGCAATGGGCTGATGTTTAATTTTATAAGATGTAATAATAAAGTCCGTAACATTGTTTACGGACTTTTGTAATTTTAGCGGAAATTTTGTAGTATAATATAAAAAAATTAAAATACAGAAAAACTATACAAGGGGAATAATTATAAATGACTTTAAAAGATTGGTTTGAAACCAGAAAAGAAGAACAAATCGCAGCCCGTCCGGTTGACCCTAAAATAGATGATTACGTAGGTAAATTGTGGGTTAAATGCTATAATTGCAACGCACAATTACCCAGAAAAGAACTTGAACATCACATGATGGTTTGTCCGGAGTGCGGGTATCATTTCAGAATAAACGCAAGGACAAGAATTGCACAGCTGTTTGATGAGGGAACTTTTGAAGAATATTTTGCCAATATTTCTCCGGCTGATCCTTTGAGTTTTGTTGACACGGAACCATACACTCAGCGTCAGCAGAATGCAAAAGAAAAAACAAATTTGAATGATGCCGTTATTACCGGTATCGGTAAAGTTGAAGGTGAGGAAATAGCCTGCGCCGTAATGGATTTTGAATACATGGGCGGTTCAATGGGCAGTGTTGTTGGTGAAAAGGTAACAAGAATAATTGAAGAAGCACTTTCTAAAAAACTTCCGGTTGTTACTGTTACAGCCTCCGGCGGGGCTAGAATGCAGGAAAGCGCACTTTCGTTGATGCAAATGGCAAAAACAAGCTGTGCTGTTGCAAAACTTAATGAAGCTAAATTATTGTATATTAATATTTTAACTGACCCTACTTACGGCGGTGTTACGGCAAGCTTCGGCACTATAGGCGATATAATAATAGCCGAACAGGGCGCAAGAATCGGTTTTGCCGGACGTCGTGTTATAGAACAAACAATAAGACAAAAACTGCCGGCAGATTTCCAAACAGCGGAATATCTTATGAAACACGGACAAATTGATATGATAGCTAAAAGAAGCGAGCTTAAATCTTTGCTTGCTAAAATATTAAGACTGCACAGACACTAATTCAATTGAAGCAAAAAGAGATTATCGGGGATTGGTATTATGAAACTTGATTTTGAAAAACCTATAACAAAAATAGAAGAAAAAATAGAAGAACTTAGAAAAATGAGTGAAGAATCCGGAATGGACTTATCTAAAGAGATTGAAATTTTTGAACAGCAATCTCACGAATACAAAAAAGAATTATATGAAAATCTGAAACCGTCCCAAAAATTGCAAATCGCAAGACATCCGAACCGTCCTAATTTTTTGGACTATATAAATCTTATGACGAGTGATTTTGTGGAAATGCACGGTGACAGAGAAGGTACTGATGACAGGGCTATTATCGGCGGTGTTGCTAAAATCGGCGACAAACCCGTGATGATAATAGGTACTGTTAAGGGCAAATCCACTAAAGAAAATCTTGTCTACAATTTTGGTATGCCTCAGCCTGAAGGATACAGAAAAGCTTTAAGACTTTTTGAGCACGCTAACAGATTCGGGCTGCCTATTGTAACTTTGATTGATACTCCGGGGGCTTATCCCGGTATTAAAGCGGAAGAACACGGGCAGGGTATTGCTATTGCAGTAAATCTTAAAGAAATGGCAAAACTTGAAGTCCCCGTTATTGCAATAATTACCGGAGAAGGCTGTTCAGGCGGTGCTTTAGGGCTTGCTGTCGCAAACAAAGTACTTGTACTTGAACATGCATACTATACGGTTATTTCACCAGAGGGCTGTGCTTCTATATTGTGGCGTGATGCTGCAAAGGCTCCTGAAGCAGCAGAGGCTTTGAAAATCACAGGTCCGGATTTGTTAAAATATAATATAATAGACGGCATTGTAAAAGAACCTTTAGGCGGTGCTCATTATGATTATGAGGCTATGGGTGAAGAACTTAAAAAAGAAATCATAAAAGCCATTGATGAATATAAAGATATGACACCGCAGCAGCTTAAAGACGACAGGTATAACAAATTCAGACGAATGGGCGTCTTTAATGCATAAGTCGTGTGTGAAGGCTCGGCTGAGTTCGGGAAGCCGGACGACAAAGAGCCGAACCGTTCGATAGCGACGTAGGATAATTGAGCCGGTGAGTAACGAGTGTAACGTTACGAACAGAGGCGAAATACCCACAGGAGCCAAAAAGCGTAAGCGGTGTAAAGGCTTGCAGGGCTTTCAGAAGTGAAAGACCGAAAAGCCGGACAATCAAAAAGCGACGTAGGATAATTGAGCCGGTGAGTAACGAGTGTAACGTTACGAACAGAGGCGAAATACCCACAGGAGCCAAA
>CALUSA010000001.1 GCA_944323275.1 Candidatus Gastranaerophilales bacterium | reverse complement strand
TTAATCGGTTTGTCGCCGAATCTCAAGTGAGAAACTGTTACACCGAAAGATTTTTTAGAGTCATAAGCAAAGTATGCTTGAGCATCTTTGTTTGTGTATTGACCGATAATCTTGATTGAGTTTTTGTTAGCACCAACAGTACCGTCTGAACCTAAGCCCCAGAACATACAGTTTGTTGTTCCGGCAGGTTCTGTAACGATGTGTTCGTCAACTTTTAATGATTTGTGTGTTACATCGTCTTCGATACCTACTGTAAAACCGTGGAAACCGTTGTTTTCAGAGTGTTTATAAATAGCCAGAACCATTGACGGAGTGAATTCTTTTGAAGACAAACCGTAACGTCCGCCGATAACTCTGATGTCTTTGTTTTCCAGAGCTGCAACAACATCCATGTATAAAGGTTCACCGATTGAACCGGGTTCTTTTGTTCTGTCTAATACAGCGATGCGTTTAACAGATGCAGGCAATGCAGCGTTAAAGCGTTTTGTGTCGAACGGTCTGTATAATCTGACTTTAACAAGACCGTATTTTGTACCTCTTGTTGCGTTGAGGTATTCTATAGTTTCTTCGATTGTTTCGCAGGAAGAACCGATAGCAACGATAACATCAGTTGCATCAGGCGCACCTACGTAATCGAACGGATGATATTGTCTGCCTGTTACAGCGGCAACTTTATCCATATATTCCTGAACAATATCGGGAACTGCTTCATAGTATTTATTAACAGTTTCACGTCCCTGGAAGTAAACATCTGTGTTTTGTGCACCGACTTTGCAAACAGGAGCTTCAGGACGCATAGCTCTTTTTTTGAATTCTTCGATATATTTAGGTTCAACTAATTTAGCAATATCTTCGTAAGAGATTTCTTCGATTTTGTGTACTTCGTGAGAAGTTCTGAAGCCGTCAAAGAATTGCAAGAAAGGAACTTTAGCTTTGTATGTAGAAAGGTGAGCTACAAGAGCCATATCCATTTCTTCCTGAACAGAGTTAGCTGCGAGCATTGCATAACCTGTGTTTCTGCAGCCCATAACGTCTGTGTGGTCGCCAAAGATAGCGAGTGATTGAGCAGCCAAAGCACGTGCTGAAACGTGGATAACGTGCGGGAGCATTTCACCTGCTGCTTTATGCATTACAGGAATCATTAATAATAAACCCTGAGATGCAGTGTATGTAGAAGTCAAAGCACCTGCTGCAAGTGAACCGTGAACAGCACCTGCTGCACCTGCTTCTGACTGCATTTCTGCTACTTTTACTTCTTTGCCCCAGATATTTTTTTTGTGCTGGGACGCCCATTCATCAACCCATTCACCCATTGTAGAAGAAGGAGTGATAGGATAAATTGCTGATACTTCGCTCAGAGCATAGGCAATATGCGCTGCTGCGTAGTTACCATCAACAGTTATTGTTTTACCTGGCATAATAAAGTACCCTCCTTGTTAGTATATACTATTGCCTAATTCTAACTACATAAATATATGGTAATACAAACCATTTTTTAATACAAATAAAATAACGGTTTACGGGTAATTTTTTACAAGAATTTTCAGGTAATTATTATGTAAAAATTTTTTTAATTCTTCGGTTGTAATCGAAAAACATAACGGTGAAAATTCTAAGCCGCTATCGGTAGAATTTTTACATAGTGTGTGCTGAGTTTTTTTTAGACACTGTGTACTTGCCAAAGCCGCTACATAATAAAAATTATCAATAGGCAATCATTTAGGGAATGCTTGCATATTAGATTGTAATGTGTAATTTACAAATTTTCGCCGTTTAAATCAAAGTCTTCATTATTAACTTCTCTTAAAAAATCAATCCAGTCTGTATAATAGTCTGTCAGAGCATATACATAGCCTGTTATTATATCCTGATATGACTGCTGCATAACAATCACAGAGGTAAGATCAGATTTACCTGCATCATAATTACGTTTTGAAATTTTTATAAGTTCTTCTGAATCTTTAATAAGTTTTTGTTTGTAAAACAAAAGATTTGTTCTTGAGGTTGCAAACCTGTCATACGCTGAAGAAAGATCTTTGAGGGCTTTGTTTTTTGCTGATTCATAATTTATTTGAGCCTGCTCAATCTGCAGTTTAGCGTTTTTTATTTCAGGTTGGTAATTGTAAAAAAGCGGAATATTGTTTATGCCTGCTGCCGCATAAGCACCTGGTTCAAAATGTCCTGTATCGCTGTGCGACTGTGGTAAATAAGAATACCCGCCGGAGATTTCTATATCAGGAATTCGCTGTCTTTGTGTCACGGTTAAATTCTTTTTAGCTATGTCTATTTCCTGTTTTGCCGCACGAATATCCAGCCTTTTTTCGAGTGCTCTTGCAGCAATTTCCTCAAATGACGGGATAGAACTGTTAAAATCCGGAGTTTTTAAAGAAATAAATACGGTTTCGTCCGGAAGATTATCTTCTTTTGTATCATATATAATACCTGTATCTTCTTTTAAATTAAGAGTTTTATTAAAATTGTTTCTTGCCGTGGTTACGACAGTTTTAGCCGAATTTATTTTGGTTTCCAATTGATTTAGTGCTATTTGAGCTTGTATTACTTCTGTTTGTGAGGCTTTGTTTATTTTATATTTATTTTGCGCAATATTTAACAACTCTTTTAATAATTTTTTTTGATCTAAAAGACAGTTTAAAATTGTTTTTGCACCTACAAGATCTGCGTAGGTTTCTCTTACATCCATTTCTAATGTAAACTCAGAGAGTTTAACTTCTGTTTCTTTTTTGTATAAATTAGATTTTGCAAAATTTTTGCGTGCTGAACGTTTTGCTATTTCAAGTGTCTGTGATATACCTATCTGCTGCGGTTCACTTTTGCCTGCATTACCAAAGTTATAAAATAAGTTTGCATCAGGATTTTTTAACCTGTTTGCACTTTTTATATTGTTTTTAGCCAGTTCAACCTCTATCCTTGCTGATTGCAAATCCAGATTGTTGGAAATTGAAAGCTGTATTGCGTCATCGAGGTCAATTTTTTTTAATTCCTCTGCATTGCAGTTTGTAGCTGCTACTATTAGAGTTATTATTAATGCTAATGTTTTAGTTATTTTGTTCATTGTGCCGGTGTTGTTTGTGTCTGCTGTGTTTCTTTAGTTTTTTTATAAAGATTATAAATTCCACCCAGTACTTTTACAGCTTTATTTTCCTGCAGTTGCTGTACTTTTTCGTTATTTTTAACGGATTCCTCTATATTTTGTTTTATTTGTTCTTTTGACTGAGAAGCTGTTTGAGAAGAAGACTGCACGGGAGTGCTTTCTTTGGTTGTAGTTGCAGTATTTTGCTGGGCTTGTT
The DNA here is from genome assembly GCA_944323275.1 of Candidatus Gastranaerophilales bacterium. Lineage (GTDB taxonomy): Bacteria > Cyanobacteriota > Vampirovibrionia > Gastranaerophilales > Gastranaerophilaceae > Limenecus. Next base: position 59,886 of record CALUSA010000001.1, on the reverse strand, counting down.
GAGTAAGCTCAGTTTCTTCTTCTTGAATTACCTCCGGCGTATTTAGCCATTTAAAACCGTCAAAAGCACTAACCGGCTTGTTAAGATTGCCGTTCAGCTTGACTTTAAAGGATTTGGTTCCTGTTTTAGCAGGTGTGAGCTGAGGAATTGTCTGTAAAATGGTTTTATTAGCTGCTTCGTTAAATGCATTCATTGCAGAAGCAATCTTTGTGCCGAAATTAGGAATCAACGAAACAAATTTTTCCACTGAAAGGTTTGCCACAGGTCCGAGAGCTGTTATGACTTCATTTGATAAAGAACCGAGAATTTCTATATTTGAATCAAGAGAAAGTATATTAACCGTGCCCTTTAACAATAAAGACATGTGGTTACCAGACATTTTTACCTGTTCCAGTACAGCTTTTCCGCCTGACAACAGAACTTTACCGTTAAGATAAGAAAAATTTCCGGTGTTATAAGGTGATACAGTGTTAACTACACTGCCGAGCTGCGTTTTAACAAAACTCTGCGATAACAGGTTATCAGCCTGAAGGAAGGTTTCAAATCGTCCGAGGCTGCCGAGCTGGCCGTCTTTTAGTTCAAAATCGACAGTACCGTTCAAGGATTTCATCTGCTGTTCGTATGTAGTGCCGTTGAGTTTTACGTTTGCCGTAAAGTCAATATTGCTTAAAATCTGGTCTTTTAATCCTGCAAAAACACTGACAAACTGATTTGCATCGATTTTTAGACCTTTAAGATTTGCTGTTATTGCGGTTGTTTTTATATTGTATGTTACATCTGCATTTACAGTTCCGCCGTAAACAGCAGCTTTAAGGTCAGGGATTTTGACAAGGTCGTTAACAAGTGTAAAACTACCTGTAATATTTGACGCATTAAATATGCCGCCTGTTTGTTTCATCGTGAATTTTTTGATATCAGCCGTACCGTTTGAAATTTTAACAGGCAGGACATTGCCACCCTTCGTCGTTGCCGCAGAAGTGTTTCCGGAAGATGATGCAAACAATGCATTCATCTTCTCCATTGCCGCAAAAAGATTGTCTGCGTTCAAATCATTGCTAGCAAGCTTCATTGATTTGATTACAAAAACATCGCCAAAGGTAGCGGATGCGTCGGCTATAATATTAAGCACGGTTTTGTTTATATCAAGATTCTGTATATTAGCACTGATTGTATTATCATTAAATTCTAAATCAACTCCTTGTACCTTTGTAAGTAAAGAGGGAAGGTTGATGTCTTTTATAGAGAAGAAACCTTTATAAGCAGGGGCATTTAATGTGCCGAGAATATTTAAATCCCCTCTTGCTGTTAACGAGGCATCCTGCATAAGCGTGTGAGAAAGAATTACTGGTTCCGGAATTGTGAATAACAATTTCATCTGTGGGTAACTTGAAGACACGTTTGTAATTATGCCGGATACGCCTGCAATTTTAGCCGCACCTTTTTTGTTTTTTGAAAAATCAGAGGAAACACTCTGGCGTGACGGTAAATAAAGTGACGCCTCGGAAATATTCAGGTTATCGTTTGAATAAGTCAATTCGGTATTTAAAAGACCTGTTTTGCCTGTCATTTTTTTTACACTGACAGGTGAAAAATAATTATTTGCATCGGGATAAGCCTGTGCTTTTATGTCAATTTCCTGAGCATTTCCGCTGATTAGAGCTTTTAAAGGAATTGCACCCTTTGCACCGATTAATGCTCTGGCTTCTTTAGGCAAAAGTGTTGTTATATCGTTTGCTTTTATAGAACCGTCTGCAGTTATATCTATTTTCATGTCTTTCAGATAGTTTTTTACACTGCCTTCAACTTTTATTTTTGAAGAATTAAAAATTATATCGCACGGATTTATAACAGCAGTTTCGGGGTCAACATCAATCTTAAGCGACGGTATATTTAAAGATATTACAGGCATAGGCTTTTTGGTTTTAAGCAAAAATTTAGCGAGCGCAACATCTATATCCGGATGAATTTCTGATAATTTACCCTTTAAAATTACATCAATATTAAGTATTCCGCTGTTTAAAACAAACGATTTTTTCATATCAGACGGCGCAAAAGCATTGAACAAAGGCGCAATATTTATATCGTCCGAAAATACTGAAATATCCGCATTGGACGAAGAATCAACAGACCCTTTGGCACTGATTCTTGTGCCGTTAATCAGGGTATATGCGTTTTTAATGTTTAAAGCATTTTCAGAAAAATCAATGTCAGCGGTTATATTGTTAATCGTCACGGGGATTATTTTGTGAGCGATAGAACCGTCTGCAATATTAAAGGTTCCCGAAGATTCAAAGGTTTTCAGATCGGTTTTTACATTAAAATCTGATTTTAAATGACCTGTTACTTTTACGGAACCAAGGTCATTTTGCATATTTAAAGAATTTAAAATAGCAATCGCAAATTTTTGTATGCTGGAAAAACTTATTTTATCGGTAACAATATTTATGTTTAAATTTGTCTTTTTGCCGGTAGTAATGTTGGATTTTATATTGGCTTTTTCATCGGCACTGACATAAACAACTGACTCAATGTCTGTTGCATGTCCTTTTGAAAGTAAGTGAAAATGACTTTGAGGCAGTTGTTTTCCGTTTAATTTAATGCTCAATTTGTCTATATTAAGGTAGCCGTCAAGGTCGATGTGTCCCTGATGTTCTTTTGCAGTAATATCAGCGTTAATATCTGCCACTGGATTATATTTTACAATCTCCTGTATAAAATCTATTTGAGGAGTAGTACTGCTCTGCTGTTCGGAATCAGCAGAATTTATTACCGGCCAAAAACAGGAGAGTCTTATATCATAATTTGCATTTGTGGTTTTGTTGATAAGAATTTTCCCGTCGGCACTGACTCTGAAATGTTTGTTCAATACCGCATTATCAAAAACAAAATTGTTACCTTTTAGTGTAAATGTATTTGATGATTTTTTATCTTGCAAATTGAAGGCATAATCTGTGACAGTCACAACAGGCAGATTAGAGCTGATTTTAACAGGAAGTTCCGCAGTAGTTGTCTGCATGCTCTGTTCGTTTTGTTCTGAATTTTTAGCTATATATTTTACAATATCGATTTGTCCGTCAGGCAGATATACGAGTGTAGCTTCAGGAGAATTCAGTGTTATGTCACTTATTTTAAGTGTTTTGAAAATAAGCGGCAAAAGCGCAATTTTTACCTGTGCATTATCAAATTTAGCTATATTTTTTCCGTCAGGATATGCAATACTAACTCCGCTCAGATTTACGCCGGCTTTTAAAGACGGTGTGGTTACAAGGCGGATATCGGCTATATCAAGTTTTAGTTTTGTATTTTGTTCTGCCAGTTTTTTTATATCATCTTTGTAATTATTAAGGTTCAACAAATGCGGCAGGGCAAAAACAAAACCTGCATATAGAAGAAATATTATACACAATAAAACAGTAAAAAATGTTTTATTCTTTTGAATAATTTTTATAAAATTCATAACCTTACCTTATAATTTATAACCGATAATATTTTATCAAAAATACAAAGTGTTGGGTATTTGCCATGTATTTATAGTTTACAATATAAAGCCGGAAAGCTGCTTAACATTTTGGGAATAAACAGGTATAATCTTTGTGTGATAGTTACGGATGAACAAAGTATAATGCTTGGCAATTATGTTGCCTATCTGGATTTTTTGAATCAAAAACTATTAAAGTTTTTTGATTCGCAAAAACCATATATTTTTTGTAAACAAGGATGTGCACGCTGCTGTAAAAATGCACAATTTCCGTATTCCGCAATAGAATTCAGATATTTGTTAAACGGTGCATTGCAGCTTGATAAGTGTACTCAGAAAAAAATAGAAATAAATATAAAAAATATTTTTGATAAAAAGAAAAAATATAGTGGCAAAAAATTTTTGTACGATTGCCCCTTTTTGATTGACGACTGCTGCAGCGTTTATAATTATCGTGGGGTAATTTGCAGAACCTTCGGGTTGATGACAAATACCGAAAATCAAAAAATAAAAGCACCGTTCTGTGCTTTTCAAGGGCTTAATTATTCTAATGTATTGAATTTGAGAAAAAAAACAATTTCGGTCAGAAAATTTAAAAAACTCCAAACAGATTTAGAACCGCTCGGGTTTAATATAAGTTACAAATATTTAACCGGAGAAGATTACGAAGAAGCATTTAACCTTAAATTTGGTGAAAGCAAACCTCTTATTGAATGGTTTGAATAAAATGGTAAAATGCAGGTTTAAATCAAAAATTTAAATCAAAAAAGTGCTCTTTTTCTCCGACTGTTGTCAATTTAAGTTTGTTTAAGTTTTCTTTATCAAACTGCAGAATATTAGCACTTGAAAAATATGCAGGTCTTCCGTTATTTTTGTAATAGATAATTTTTTCCTCGGCACCGTTGTTAAAAAATTTATCCAATAACAGTCTTACTTGATTTATTATAGGGTTAGGCACACCGATAATTTCATCCGGGTTGGCTCTGGTAACGAGCCCTCTTATATTAAAAAATAATTTCGGCTCTTGTGTTTTGTCTGTGTAATAATCATAAGTTCGTAATTGTTTTTCTAACGCAGCAAGCTGATTTTTTAACGATTCTTTAAGAGGAGTGTAATGTGATTGTATTGCAATTGGTTTGGAATCAAGTCCCTTCATAACTATAGAAACAGAATTACATCCTGAAAGAGCATCTGTATAAATTGTATTTATACCTTCGGCGGTAATCCTTGCAGCGGCACATTCATTCATTCCGACATGTACAATACTTTTATCACCGTTTTTTATCATATTCCACAGGCGCATCTCCGGCATTTTGTTTAAAAAATTAAGATTTTGTTTGGTATCCCGGCTAAGCTCCGGTACAAATTTTCTTGTTAAGTTAACTATAGACACAAAACTTCCTTACACATTTAATATACAGTGCAATAAAAACAAAATATATTACAAAATTGCTATTTTATTTCTATTTAGCAGCAGCTTCTCTTTTTTCAAGAGCATCTTCAAATTGAGCCATTGAATCCATTCCTACAAGCTGTTCCAGTGCGGAACGTCTGGATAAAAAGTCCGAACGCAGTTTGCTTTGCTTATTCAATGCTTCTCGGTAAAAAACATCCAGCATTATTATTTGCGCATCCGAAAGCCCTTTTGTGTCGCTATAGTCTTTTATACGTTTAGCAACAAGTTTGTCACACCTCTGCAATGCCTGACGTGAGGTCATATAGTCAAAGTAGTACAGAATTATTTTCCGTTGCAATTCCTCAATTTTCCTGATTAAAACAATCATATCCGCATCATTAACTTTTGAAAATTTGTAGTTCAAATCTTTGTCGTCAACCGATAATGTACCGAGCATACTGCTGCCCATAATAGAGGAAATTGCAGCGATAGGATTGCCGATACCGATGCCGGCAAGACTTCCAACAGTAGAAATAGGCTGGATGATTTTTTTTACAATGCTTTCATTAGGTTTATCTTCATCAGGATTAGATAATTTGTAAACAATAAATTTAACGGTCTGGCTGTTTTGTGCTGCTCCTATCCACAACAACTGGATGTCTGCCAGCATATCCGCTGATTCTAATTCCGCATCGTCACTTATTTCTTTGGCTATTTTCTTTAAGCTTAAGTCAGCATAAGTGATATTTTTTATTGCCTCTGATGCCTGTGAAGAAGCAGCTTCTCTGGTTTTTATTTCTTTATTTGCTTCAGAAACTTTATATTTGTTTTCCGGTGCAGAACCTACCCCCAATCTGTATGCAGGCGGAAGCGGTTCTGTAATATCTTCAAGACCAATAGCCCAAATTGGTTGAGCGAAAAAGTTTAATACAAAAGACAGAAAAACTATTGCAGAGAAAAATTTATTTTTTTTCATTCTTCCCTCCGTTTTTGCGGGCATCCTGTTTTTTTGTGTTATCAGATGCACTGAAAAGTTCGTTTTTAAAAGCATACTGATATAAATTTAAGTTAAGTACTGTTTTTTTGCCGGCAAGACGTTCTAAATCCATCTGGTATCTGCGCACCTCTCTGATTTGTTCAAATTCTTGAAATAACAAATCATCATACATAGCACCTGACACGAGCATTTCCATTCTGTCGGCTGGATTTCCGCTTTTAGCTTTTTTAAGCGCATCAGCATAATTTTTGTTGTACAAAATCAGCCTTTGTCTTGTGTCTTTAACCTGACTCAACGCCATTTTATAATTGTAATATGCATTTATAATCTGATCCTGCAAAGATTCAATCATGCCGGCGAGTTCAATAAGTTCAGTGTCAGTCAGAGGTATTTCTTTTGGATTGTTTACTTTGGCAAGATAATTGTTAGCGAGTCTTCCTGTTGCATAAGACGCTGATTGGACCATATAATTAGCACCGAACAAAGCAGGCACAAAAGACGCTCCGTTAATCAATGCGGCTGCTGATTTTGCAAGTAATGACGAATGGTAACGCTGTTGTTCAGGCGGAACGGAGAGCTTTTTCATTGCAAATTTTATGAGGCTGTTGTTTTCTACAGTAGCTTCCCATAGCATTTCTATATCTTCGATATCTTTTTGCTGTTGAAGCTCAACTATGCCTTTCATTGCTTCCTCTTTATCAAGAGTAAGCTCTTTGGTGTCTTTTTCCACCTTTTGAGAATACTTGACCTCTTGTTTTTTTACATCACCGAGCATTATATCCTCTGCAAAGGCATAGCACGAAAAATGCGATAGAATTATTATAATTGCAACCAATTTTTTCATATAATAATTTTATAGCATATAATTTCTCAGGAAGAAATTTTAACGCTGATATTGTAAAATAAATATAAATTCTGATGCTGATGAGGTGTTTTATGGAACAGATTTTAAGAGAAATTGCAAACAGGTATGCAAAACTGGACAGTGTACTTGCTGTAGTGCAGGCAGGCTCCAGAACCTCGATGCAGGATGATGAACTGTCTGATTATGATATATATATTTATTCGGACAAAGAAATTCCTCTTGATTTCAGGACAGAACTCGCTAAAAATTATACTGATGACTTTGAAATAGATAACCGTTATTTTGAAACCGGTGATGAATGGATACTAAAAGACGGAAATGAGATGGACTTTATGTTCCGTTCAAAAAGCTGGATACAGGACTGTATAAATAATGTGTATATAAAACATTATGCAGCAAACGGTTATACAACCTGTTTTTTACACAATATTGCAACCTCTAAAATTTTGTATGATAAAAATAACTGGTTTGCTGATTTACAAAAACAAATTTCCAGCGGATATCCTCAGGAACTGCGTGACAACATTATAAAAAGAAATATGATGCTTTTAAAAGACAAAAAAAACGCATCATACCTTGAGCAAATTAAATTAGCAGTAAAACGCAGCGACCTTGTAAGCATAAATCACAGAATCACAGCATTTTTGGCATCGTATTTTGATGTTTTATTTGCAGCTAATGAAATTTTTCATCCCGGAGAAAAACGGCTTATAAAATACGCCAGACAACACTGCCGCTTTTTGCCGGAGAATTTTGAAGATGATTTAACAGAGCTTTTTAAAACAAACAATGAAAACAAAATTAAAATTTTAGATAATCTTGTTGAACGTTTAAGAAAAATATTACCCTGAATTTTTTTATAAAGACTAATATAAATTATGTTAAGCCTTAATATAATATTTTTGAAAGCAGCAATTAAGGAGAAACAATTATGGACGAAAATACCGAAAACAATAACAATGTAGAATTAAAAGAACATAAGTGCACCTGCAGAGCAGAACACTGGATAAAATTTGCTATCGTTCTGTTTGTTTTATTTATAGCATGTTATCTGGCAGTTTATTATGTTCTTGATCAAATGCGTCATGCTTATTATGCTCCTCCTGCACCGATGCCAAATATTGACAGAATTATAAACGAGCAGGAAAGAATGTTTGATTCAATGGGGGCAATGCCTATGCATAACGGTGCCTTAATGAGAATGAAAACACCTGTTGAAACATTTAAAGATGACTCACAAAATGCATACAAATTGATTATAGATCTTAAGCCTTTTAACAACAGTCCCAATAATGTAAGTGTTGATGTACAAAAAAACAAAATCAGTGTTAACGGGCTTGGTGAGAAAGCGGGAAAACACTCGGATAAGGTTTATTCTTTTTCTCAAAGTTTTGTACTGCCGGTTGATATAGATACCGAAAAGGTTACTAAAAAACAGGTAGGACACAAATATGTAGTAACTATGCCTATTGAGGATTAATTTGTAATTTTAATGGTATTTACTCCCTTCAAATAGCGTACTAGTAGTTATTTGAAGGGGGTAACAGAAAACCGAAATAACATTTAAGACTACAAAAAACTTACAGACTCAGATGAAGGTTTATTGCCGGCGGCAAATGTTGATATGACTTTATTTGTTGACTTTAAAAGCCTCCTTGTTCATTTCGTCTTTAAAATCTTTCATTTTTTGTTTAATGTCATTGCTTAGTTTGTCAAATTCTTTTTGTTTTTTGTTTTGGCTAATCCAGTTTGAAAACATTTTTTCAAACCTTTCACCTGTGATTATATCTGTATTTGCAAGTGTACCGTATGAGATTTTGTCAACGTATTCCTTAACAAAGGGTTGGGCAAATTCCGTAATCATATCTGATATTTGCATGCCGGCATGTGAATATCTGATTATGTCATTTTTTATATCAGGTTTAAAAAGTTCAAAGGTTACACCGTTAGGGTCGCAGCCTATATATTTTGTTTTTGAGCCCAGCCCCCATTCTGTTGTTGCCTGTAAAATCAAATCTGTATTACGTTTTAAATCAGAGGCAACGCCGTCCGTATGACAGTCAAAGAGTTTTTCTTCCACGCTGTACCCGCCGTATGTAACAGCAAGGTGGCTCAATAAAGATTCTATTGTAATTCTGCTGTTGTCAGTCGGTTTCATCATTGTCAAGCCTGACGCATCACCACGTGACTCGTTAACAATAAAATCAAGAGTTTGTATAGGTTGTTTTGACTTTTGTGCTTCGTCTTTGAACACATGGTTTAATACAATCTGGTTTATAGCGTGTCCTGCTTCGTGCGCACGGGTTTTTTGCAGTTCATAGTCATTTTTTTCGCTGTCATTTTTTATTCCTACTACTGCTTCGAGTTTAGCTTCGTTAATATCTTTCAGTGTTATATACGGAATCCTTCTGTCTTTATACAGGGTCTTTCTGTAGGAACGTTTGATTACATCAGCGAGTTCAGCACCGGACATGCCTGCAGATGATTTAGCTAAATCATCAAGCAGTTTTTTCTTTTCTTCATCGTTTTTAAACGGTTTTTCTTTTGCGTTAATTTCTAATATTTCACGTCTTGCTTTTTCGCTGAATCTCGGGTCATCTATTTTAAATTCCATATCAATACGCCCTTTTCTAAAGGCGTTGTCAAACAGGTCACGTCTGTTTGTTGCAAAGATAGTGATGACTTTTATGTCGTTTTCTTCTTTTGACTGAACCCCGTCCAGTTCGCCTAAAAGAGCATTCAGAGTTGCATCGCCTTCTCTGTTTGAAGAAGCACCACGTCTTCCTGCAACAGCATCTGCTTCGTCAATGAATATGATAGCGGTTTTGCTTTCGCTGGCTCTGGCGAGTTTGCGAGCCTGAGCGTATAAATCACGTACATTTTTTGCACCTGCTCCGACATATATTTCATTAAAACTGCTGCCGTTTGTACTTATTAACGGTACCCCTGCTTCTCCGGCTATTGCTGTAGCGAGAAGTGTTTTCCCTGTGCCGGGCGGTCCGTATAGAATAATACCGCCGGGTTTGTCTGCGTTTTTAACTTTAGGATTGCTCAATATATTCAACAATTCCTGCTGTATTTGTTTTTTTACATTGAACATACCTCCGACATCGGAAAATCTTGTTTTTACGTGTGAATAAACTTTAAAATTCGATTTGGTTTTTTCTTTTGTTTCATCTTCAGGCAGTTCTGTTTTATTTTTTTTTCTGTTGGAATTTTTGAGAGCATTTTTATACTTACCAGCGATTATAGGATTGTCAAGTTCAAACTGTGCTCTTTGGGCTTCAAATACCTGAGCAATCTGTATATAGCCTGTGTCTTTTAACTCATCAACAATATCCGTGTTGATGCCAAAAGTATTTTTAGGCTGCATGTAATAAAAGTCTGCCTGTTGTTCAGGTTTAAGCGTTTTTACAATTTCAAGAATTTTGTGGGTTGTAGAAAGAGTTTTGTCGTAATTAACAGACATAATTAACGGACCGTTCATACGGTTTTGGTCTGGTACAAGAAATTTGAATTTTGTTGTGTCGTCTGTGTCATCAACCAGCTCAAGCAAACTTTTTGCAATGTTCAATTTTTCATTAACAAGAGCTGTGTTGAACGGAGATTCATTTGTTCCGTTGCGGGAGAGAATAAAGTTGGAGATTACTGTTTCATTCTGATTATTTATGTCTTCAAAAAATGATTTTGTATCTAAACCGTAGCCTTGTATTGCACTTTTGTTGTCTATATCAATTTCTCTGTCAATCAGTTTTAAAAAATCTTTATAATATCCTTCAGCAATGTATCTGTCGTTTATTCTTTTTCCGTTAAAAGAAGGTGCGCTGTTTTGAACGGGACGTGACACATACTGATTTTTATAAAATCCGCTGCTTGCTGAATAGTTCCGGCTTATATAACTGACTTTCATTATAAAATAATCCTTAACACAATACTCTCTCAATAATCATTAAACAATCAAGCATGGTCTTTTTTGTTAATTTATTACAAAATATTAAGTAAAATGTTACAATTGTCTTATACGTTCAGGGCTTAACTCTGACTATTTCTGATGATTGAGTGTAACAATTACACTGCAACCCTGGTATAAAAGATAAAATTGTTATTTGTTTGAATAATAAATGTCGGACTCAGTTGAATATATGAAGAAGTTATAAATCCTGAGCCTGAACAAGATTGTCCGTACCGATTTCCTGCAGCAGTTCAATGTATGAGTTGTAATATACACCTAAAGCCGACATATATTCCTGCAATACATCCTGATGCGATTGTTCAACAACTATAAGGCTTGTTAATGTAGCTTTGCCTTTTTTATAGCGTTGCTTTGAAAGTTTTAGGATTTCATTTGATTTGTTAATAATATCTTTATAGTGTTGAACGTTTTCCTGAGCGATAATAAATTTGTCGTAATTTGTGTGGATAATATTTTTTGTGATGTTAATAATTGAATTGTATTCCAACTGTGCTTTATCGTACTCGAGTTTTGCCGTTTTAATTTCAGGCGTGTAAAGGTATAAAGACGGTATCTCAAAACCAGCACCTACATAAGCACCAGGGGTTCCGTCATGCGCAAAGGCATAACCTCCGGATACATATACATCAGGTATCCTCTGTTTGGTTACAACGCTTATGTTGCGCTGTGCTTTTAAAATTTTTGCCTGTGACATTTTTATGTCATATCTGTTTTGAAAAGCAGTATTTTCAAGTGTTTCATAACTCGGCAGGTTAGCATTTGCAATAAGCATTGGCTGATTAAACAGTGAGTCGTCCTTTGAATCATAAAGAGTGAGATTGTTCTCCAGATTTAAAACCCTGTTAAAGTTATATTGTGCTGTTTTTACGTTAGCCTCAGCTCTGTTGATTTGTATAAGCTGTTTTTTGAGTTTCATATCAGCTTGCAGAAGGTCAATTGTGTAGCTGTCGTTATTTTTCGGTCTGTTTTTGGCTATGTCGTATAAATCCTCAAGCAAATCTTTTCTGTCTTTCATCAGCTTGAGGTTTGATTTTGCAACCAGAAGATTAAAATATGCTATTCTTATTTTTAGCTTAAGTTTAAATTCCGAGTCTTTGATTTTATTTTCCGTATAAGATAGTCCTGCTTCGGAAACTTTTTTTCTGGCTCCTCTTTTAGTTATTTCGACAGGCAGTGTAAGACCGAACTGACTTGAGTTTGCCTTGGCTATCCTACCCATAAGAAAGTTGGATTGAAATTGCGGGTTTTTAAGTGCTGTTGCCGTTTTTATATCATTTTGAGAGATGCCGAGATTTTTTCTTTGTTCCTGCAGTTCTATATTACCTGCAAGTGCCATGTCTATAGCTTCCTGCAGGGTAATTTTATACTTATCGCTATCAGTATTGGCATCAGTTATTGCAGCCGCCGGAAGCACGCAAAGACAAGTACATACTATTATTAATGCTGTAAGTAAAAACCTTTTCATACTGAAATATTTCATATAGTCAACTGACACTGATTAACTTATTGAATGGGTGCATTAAATAAGTTCAGTCATTGTATTATAACACAGGCATCCACAACAAGTACATTGGGGCACTTATGTTAAATTTATGCTTATGTAAACGCACTTTTTAAAATAAAAAATTCTTTATAGTCAATCAGAGTTAAGCTTTTACAAGAACATTTTTCTGTTTATCCACGGTGAAATATTCCGGTTTCAGCCTGAACACTCTCACGTATCCGTGCTCGCCTTTACCGTTGTGAGATTGAACTTTTGAGGCAAAGTTATCCCAGTTTGAGTTATCGGTTTCATCAGCATAAAGCTGACCGTTTCCGCTTGTAATAGCTGCGTGTCCCGGTACATCAATTCTGCTTTTGTTTCCGTAGACAACAATATAACCTGCCGGAAGATTTTTTATATCAGCCGCTGTCAGTTCACGTGCTACATCCCCGCTCAGTTGTACATATTTTACTTCTTCAAACCTTTCAGGATGTTTTGAAAGGAAGTTCGCAAGCTGGAAGGCATTACTAAAGTTTGTCATTTCCTCTGCCTGTACAGCACCGGAACCGATAAGAGCCTGTTTTGCACCTGTCAGACATCCGCCGCTGGTACGCAATGTATTTGCGGCATCAGCACCGTTTTGAGCAAGAAGCAGATTAATATCAGATGTGTTATTTGTGTTTATACCTTTATCACGTTCTACGTTAAAACCTGTGTACAGTCCTTTGTTTACCCTGTTGCGGTATGCATACAAACCGCCGTCAGGGTTTCTGCCGTTTCTTAACTGTGTAAGATATCTGTTGCAGCGTTTTTGTGCACCGGTACAGTATCCTCTGTCAGGATATACAGAAACATTTGCACCTGCAGAATCGTTTAGTATAACCGATGAGTTTTCTACACCCTGCAATGAAATCTGGCGGGCATGGGTTGTCTGATAAGCTTGTTTGAATTCCAGTTCAGCATTCATTGATATTTCCCGTTGTTTCTTTTTGTTCTGCACTCCTTGTAGCTGTTGTTTTAACTGTGCACTGTGCGCAAGAATCAGCTCCAAATCCTGTTCTGTGAATGAAGAACATTCTTTTGCCGTTAATCCGTTGCTAAAAGATATTTCTCTGTGTCTGATTTGATAAATAAGATTATTGACCTTTCTTACATCATAACCTTTTAAAAGGAGTGTTTGCTGCAGATTATCAATTTCTTTTTCTGTATTTGTTGTTGTGCCGCCATTATAAAGCTTTGGCATAAAAGTGACATGACCTATGCCCCAGCCCAAATCGGATTGCATAGATTTTCTCTTTTCAGGAGCATTTTCAGTCACTGTTCTTGCGTTTTTAAATGCCGCTGCTCTTTCAGAAGATTTTTCTTTGATTGTGAACAGTTTTTTATATCTTTCCGCATTGTGTGTGTAGACCCTTATACCGGGAGTGGCTGTTCCTTTCTTTACCGCACCCGGAGCACCGTTATACAAGTACAAGATTGCATCATCTTCGGTTACTTCGTTCTTTATCAGATATCCGCCCGGTCTTGTTTCTTTTTCTCCGTTTACGAGTCTTGCGTCGGATAGGTAGTAACGATCCCCGGCTGCTTCTATACCGTTTTGAAAGGCTTCGCCCTTAACTTTTTTGCGCAGTTCATTTAAGACTATCATTGTTGCTGCTGCTGATTGTTTTCCGTCGAGTGTTGTGTAATAACCTTTTTTTATTCCGTATTTTTCAAAGAGTTTGTTGATACGAGGGTCATCATCCCAGTCCCCGACTTTAACCTGTGTAAGACCCTTGGAAGTTGCGGTTGAATCGTTAATCGGGTTATCAATGCCTATCTCTTTTAAGCCGATATTTACGACAGCAAGCGAATCCTTCAGCATGCCAAAGGTACCGCCCAGACCTGTATCAACAGCATAACTTTTACATTTTCCGAAGTTTGTTTCCTGCATTGCTATTGCCAGCGACATTTTTGCAAATTTATTATATGTATCATTGTCCATACCGAGATCCTTCATTAATCTGGGCTTTTCTTTTTCCAGTGTATGAACAAAACTCATTATTTCTTCTTTTTCCGACTCTGAGGCATCGGCAAGAACTGACGGGTCAACCGATATTGATATAGGGACAGCTTTATCTGTGACCTTTCGTGTTTCCGCCTTCTGATTCAATGGTCCTTGAATCAATGTGCTGTAGTTTCCTTTGCCGGAATGAAACTCGACATCCTGAACTATTTTTCCGTTTGTATAAAATCTGTTTATTTTGTCAATGCCGTTGGTGCAGAAGATTATATCCATAGATTGCATACCGAGAGCTTTTCCCTGTTGAGAGTTTTCTGTATCAAAGAATATATGGATATCGCCTGTTGTTGCATCTTTAATAAGCTGAGGTTGAACTTTATACAAACCTTTGTAACTTTTTAGCAGGTATTTTTGATGTGCGTCCAGTTCGTTTTCGTTTATTATGACGGCTTTGTGTCCGCTTTGGGTTATAATATCTTTTATTCTGTTTGCTGAATTTTTAACAATTTTCGGGGAATCATCAGTATTTACCGGCTCACTCTGGTTAGTCAGCAGTTGTCCTTCAGTATTTTGTTGATTATTTGACAAGCTGACGGCTTCGGGCTCGGACGCTTCCTGCACAGGCGCAACCGGAGTAATTCCCAGTTCTTTAAGTGTATCGTCGCTCAACAGCTCTATTTTAGAACCTGCAAGCAGCCATTGTCGGTCATTTATAAAAGAGTTGTTTTCTTCAAGCTGTTTGACAAGGGCTTCCCGATATTTTTTTGCGTCAGCACCTTCATAGCCGAGAGATTTTATGATTTTGTCTAAAGTGTCATTGCGCTTTACCGTATAAGACGGACCGACAGATGTCTTTTTCTTTTGAGGTGTTGATGAAGTCTGTTCTTTTACAACAGGCTTTTTAATCCCGAGCTGTTGTATTTGCTTATCGCTCAGCAGCTCTATTTTAGAACCTGCAAGCAGCCATTGTCTGTCATTCATAAAAGAGTTGTTTTCTTCAAGCTGTTTGACAAGGGCTTCCCTATATTTTTTTGCATCAGCACCTTCATAGCCGAGAGATTTTATGATTTTGTCTATTGTATCTCCTGAATTTACGGTACGGAGAGGTTTTTTATCAGAAAGCTCCGGAGTGTCCGAGGATGATAGTGTCAGCATAGAAATATCATCTGCCATGGTAGATGAGTTGTAGTTTTCAAATATGCTTGAGTATTTTGAAATTGTTTTGTTTAAGTCGTTTTGGTCGATTACTCCGTCACCTTGCGACATTTCTATGAGAAATGCTTTTATTTTTTCAATTTCTTTTTTATCAAAAATATTGTTTCCATCCCCACCAAAGCCAAGTTTGTCAAAGAACTTAAGAAATTTGTTATTAGAGGATTGATTTTCCAATTTGTCTAAATCGCTTAGATTAATTTTTCTTCCGTCGGCAAGTTTTAGCTCCATTTGTTATTCCGTTCGACTTTACACATACACATTACTAAATTATTTATCGGGCATTATGCTGATAATCTTTAGGAATAACGCAGTATATGTTAACGAATGTAAATAAAAGTTGTTAAAAAATATTTCACGCAAACTGCAAAAAATAGTGTATTATAGTATCGGATAGAAAAAGAAAGGAATTCATTATGTGGGAAAAGGATGTAAACATTAATGAAATTAAGGAAATCAGAGTAAAGACAAATGTTTACTTTGGTGTCGGTGCAATTTCCAAAATCGAAGACATTGCAAAAGACTTGAAAAATAAAGGAATAGATAAAGTTATTGTAGTCAGCGGAAGAAATGCTTACAAAGCTACTGGTGCCTGGGATTACGTAGAAAAAGCACTTCAAAACAACGGCATTGGCTACACAAATTATGCAAAGGTTACACCTAACCCAACAACAGACGCTATTAATGAGGCAATAGCACAGGCAAAAGAATTCGGTGCAAAAGCTGTTATAGCAATAGGCGGAGGTTCTCCTATCGATACAGGTAAGAGCGTTGCCATTTTGTTGGAAAATGCTGGCAAAACAGCAGAAGAATTATACGAACTTAAATTCTCTCCTGAAAAAGCAGCACCGATTGTTGCAATCAATCTTACTCACGGTACTGGTACAGAGGTTAACAGATTTGCCGTTGCTACTTTGTTGTCTAAAAACTTTAAACCGGCTATAGCCTATGATTGTATTTATCCTTCATATTCAATTGATGACCCGCAGTTAATGACAAAACTGTCTAAAAATCAGACTTTGTACACTTCAATAGATGCCGTTAACCATGTTGTAGAAGCAGCAACTTCAACGGTAGCTTCTCCTTATGCAATTACTCTTGCAAAAGAAACAATAAGACTCGTTGCAAAATACCTGCCTAAAGCTGTTGCAAATCTTGAAGATCCCGAGCCGAGATATTACCTGCTTTATGCTTCATTGCTGGGCGGAGTTGGTTTTGATAACGGATTGCTGCACTATACTCACGCTCTTGAGCACCCGTTGAGTGCAGTTAAACCTGATTTATCTCACGGTCTTGGTCTTGCAATGTTGCTGCCGTCAGTTGTAAAAGCAATTTATCCTGACAGAGCCGCAACACTGGCTGATATTCTTGAACCGATTGCCCCGGGCTTGAGCGGTACACCGGATGAAGCTGAAAAAGCGGCAAAATTGGTGGAAAAATGGCTGTTTGAGGTGGGGGTAACACAAAAACTTACTGATGACGGCTTTAGCGAAGCTGATGTTGATAAACTGGTAAATCTGTGCTTTACAACTCCTTCTTTAGACGGTTTGCTCGGTATTGCTCCTAACGAAGCTACAAAAGAAAGAGTAAGACAGATTTATGAAGAATCAATGACACCTTACAATAAATAAATATACGGTGTAAATTTATAAAAAAAGAGGTACGAGGTATTATTTCCATCGTACTTCTTTTTTATGAAATTATTTGTCGTCCTAAGCGTTAATACTAATCATTCTGTTAATAGCTTTTAAGGCTTTTTGTGCAATTTGTTTGTCAACGTCAATTTCGTATTGATTATGTAACAACGCATTTAGAATATCTTCAAGGTGAATTAATTTCATTGTAGAACAAATTGCCCTTTCATTAATTAAAATGAATTTTTTGTCGGGGCAATCTCTTTCAAGTCTTTGAACAACACCTTTTTCCGTTACTATAATGAATTTTTTTGCACTGCTTTCTTTTACGGCTTTAATAATTGCAGTTGTCGACCCGACAAAATCCGCTTTTGTTGTAACTTCCGCAGGACATTCCGGATGAACCATAACCTTTGCATCAGGATAGAGTCGTTTTTTTCTTTCAATATCTTCTGGAGTAATAGTGTGGTGAACCGGACAATATCCCGAATAAGTAATGACTTTTACACCTTCTAATTGTGATTCTGCGTATGCACCGAGGTGTTTGTCCGGAACAAACAAAACTTCTTTAGAATTAAGTGATTTTACAACATTTATTGCATTTGCGCTTGTGCAGCAAACATCAGATTCCGCTTTAACATCTGCTGTTGAATTAACATAGCAGACAACAGGCACACCAGGGTGTTGTTGTTTAAATGTTTTTAATTGCTCGGCATTGATTTTATCTGCCATAGCGCATCCTGCAGAAAGATTGGGAAGCAAAACTGTTTTTTGCGGTGATAAAATTTTTGCTGTTTCTGCCATAAAATAAACACCGGCAAAAACAATGATATCAGCATCAGTTTTTGCTGCCTGACGGCTGAGGTATAAAGAATCACCGGAAAAGTCCGCAACTTCATCTATTTCCAAATTTTGATATGTGTGAGCAAGGATGATTGCGTTTTTTTCTTTTTTTAATTGATTAATTTTTTCTATTAATTCTTTTTTATCCATTTACATTACCTTGGTAGCAATCGTATAACATGCCGGTTGTTTTAATATTTTAAAACAAAAAAGATTATCTTGCCTGTTTTAGTATTTCTATAATGCCGTTCATTAAAAATTCGCAAGACATTGCTGCAAGTAAGATTCCTACAATCCTGTTAATAACGCTGACACCCGTTTTGCCGAGCATCTGGCTAACTTTAGAAGAAAATTTTAAAATAAGCCATACAACAATCAAGTTAACGGCAAGTGCCGCAATAATCAAAGAACGCTCTAACGGCATACCCTGAGCATTTTTCATACAGATAGTGAGCATAGTAATTGTCGCAGGTCCTGAAAGCAGCGGAATCGCAAGAGGAAAAACAGAGATATCTTTTCTTTTCATTGATTCTTTGCGTTCTTCTTTGTTTTCATTATTCATTGCCGGTTCGGGATTCCCCAGAACAAGGTCAATAGCCATAATTAACAACAATATCCCGCCGGCAATTTTTAAAGCTGTTAAACTAATGCCGAGTAAATCCAGTACTACGGAGCCGGTATAAGCAAAAAATAATAAGATAAAGAAAGCTATTACAACAGCTTTGTTCATCATGATATTGCGCCATTTTGTTTTTGAATTTGCCGTTAAAGCAATGAATACAGGCGCAAGCCCGATACCGTCAAGAGTTACAAATAATTTTGAAAAATAACTTAAAAAAGAATGTATATGTTCCAGCATACCGAACCTTTCTTTTCTTTTTATTATTATACTAAAAACATTTTATTTTTTTACTTTAGCCCGAATGTATGCGAAAATTTTAATAAATGGATTATATGCAAGCGTAAAATAAACCGCTATAATATTTTTATGCAAACCCTTATTGATATAAAAAATTTAAATATGTATTACCCTATTATGTCGGGGAACTGGAGTGCTAAAAAAGAATTTATACACGCTTTAAACAACATTAATCTTGAAATAAGAAAAGGTGAAATTTTAGGGCTTGTAGGAGAATCCGGATGCGGAAAATCTACGCTCGGTAAAGCAATTTTAAAACTTATTGAACCATCCGGTGAAGTCAGTTTTGAAGGGCAAAATATACTCAAATTAAAGAATAACGATATTAAAAATTTTAGAAAAAAATCACAGATGATTTTTCAAAATCCGTATTCCAGCCTTGATCCGAGAATGACTGTTTATAAAATACTGCGTGAACCGCTTGTTGTGCATGGGATACGAGATAAAAATGAAATAAATTCAAGAATCTTTGAAATTGTGGAACTCACAGGCTTAAGCGAGGAAGATTTAAAACGTTATCCGCATGAATTTTCCGGCGGGCAAAGGCAAAGAATTGCGATTGCACGTGCGTTGATTTTAAAGCCCGAGTTTCTTGTTGCTGATGAGCCGGTTTCTGCGCTCGATGTGAGTATTCAGGCTCAGATAATAACACTTTTAAAAAATTTAAAAGAGAAATTGAACCTTACAATACTTTTTATTTCTCATGATCTCGGGGTTGTAAAATATCTTTGCGACAGGATTGCGGTTATGTATCTCGGAGATATTGTGGAATTATCTGATTCTGCAACCTTATTTAACAGCCCGAAACATCCCTACACGCAGGCGTTAATTAGTGCTGTCCCATCAGTTTATAAAAAAGATGCGGAAGAAATTAAGCTTGACGGAGAACTTCCTTCTCCTAAAAACCCGCCCTGCGGATGCCGTTTTCACACAAGGTGCAGGTATGCAAAAGATGTTTGCTCACAAAAAGAGCCTGAAATAACTAAAATTTCAGACTCTCATTATGTGCGTTGTGTACTTTACGAATAGTTAATTTTTATTTGCGTATTTTAAGAATTTTTGCTGTTTTGTGTACATCATTTCTTCTTTAATTTTCAGATTTCCGTTTGCATCAAGTCCGATTACAAAGTGAGCCGGTATTTTGTAATCACTTGTAGACGGTTTTCTTAAACAGGTGATTTTATAGTCATTGCCCTGCTTTGTAATTTTTCTTTCAGTATAATAATTTTTATATTTGTTTATTTTAGCAAGGTTTGCACCAAGACGCATCTGGTTAAAGTACTGTTTTGTGTTTGCTGTAACAGAAGCGGTTGTACCGTCAGGTTTCATTACAACCCTTATAATTTTTGCATTCGGGGAATAGTAGTCAGTAATAGTTTCGCTGTAAGTATTTGCTGCTTCAATATACTGATTAAAAAAAGCAAGAACTTTTTCAGGTGTCGTTGTTGCTGCATTAGCTGCAATGTTTAGCCCTGCAATTATAAAAACGGCAAGTAATGCAAATAGTTTTTTCATTTGTTTTTTTCTCCTTCTCACACGTAATATGTATAATTAGTACACATATTATATAACGAAAAAAGCGTCTTTTTGTTCAGTTGTTAAGATATTCTGTTACAAAATAAAAACAGGAGCTAAATAATACTCCTGTTTTTATTTTGTATTTTTATATTTTATTAAATTATACTTTTGCTTCGTGTTTTACGGTGGATTTTAAATGCAGCTCCATTAACTGTTCTTCTGAAGCATAAGTCGGAGCGTTGGTCATCAGACATTTTGCAGCAGAGTTTTTCGGGAAAGCAATAACTTCTCTGATGGAGGTGTTACCTGTGAGCAGTGCAACAAGTCTGTCTAACCCTATAGCCAATCCGGCATGCGGAGGTGTTCCGTACTGGAATGCCTGAATCATAAATCCGAATTTTTGTTGCACTTCTTCTTCCGTAAAGCCAAGAGCTTCAAACACTTTGCTTTGAACTTCACTTGAATGTATTCTGACAGAACCGCCACCGAGTTCCGTGCCGTTGTAAACTATGTCGTAAGCGATTGAGCGTACACTTAACGGATCGGTTTTCATTTTGTCAACATCTTCGATGTTAGGAGATGTAAAGGGGTGGTGCATAGCCATTACTCTGTCAAATTCCTTGCTGTATTCAAACATCGGGAAATCTACGACCCATAAAAGTGCGTGTTTGCTTTTGTCGATAAGGTTTAATTTTTCACCGAAGAACAGTCTGAATCTGCCCATAACGTCGTAAGTTGTTTTCTTTTCATCGGCAACAAAGAAAACTACATCACCCGGGTTTGCTCCAGCACGTTCTTTAAGAGTTTGGATTTGTTCTTCAGTTAAGAATTTTAAAATCGGAGATTTTACGGTACCGTCTTCCATATAGGTAATCCAGGCAATACCTTTAGCCCCGAAAGAAATCGCCGTTGCACGGACATCATCCATCTCTTTTCTTGAGTATCCTGCAATACCGGGGATTTTTATGGCTTTAGCTATACCGCCTTTTTTAAGAGTTTCTTTAACCGGTTCAAAAGTAGAATCCAGCATAATATCTGAGATATCGAACAATTCTAAACCAAAACGGGCATCAGGCTTGTCAGAACCGAATCTGTCCATTGCCTCCTGCCAGCTGATTCTTGTGAACGGAGGTTTAACTTCAACGCCTGCGGCTTTAAATGCCTCTACAATAAGACCTTCTGTCATTGTGATAACATCGTCTTGAGTTGCAAAAGACATTTCCATATCTACCTGTGTAAATTCCGGCTGTCTGTCTGCTCTGAGGTCTTCATCACGGAAGCATTTTGCAATTTGATAATATTTTTCAATACCGCCGACCATCAATAACTGTTTAAAAATTTGCGGCGATTGAGGAAGTGCATAGAATTTACCTTCCTGAACACGGCTGGGTACAAGATAATCTCTTGCGCCTTCAGGTGTTGTGTTTATCAAAATAGGAGTTTCTACTTCGGTAAATTCACAGCTGTTAAGGTAACTTCTTATTGCAGTAACGATTTTGTGCCTTAATTTTAAGTTGTTTGCCATTTGCGGACGGCGGATATCAAGGTATCTGTATTTTAACCGGATATCTTCTTTTGTGTCGTCTGAGGAAAGGTCAAACGGCAGAAGTTTTGCTTCTGAAAAGATGTTAACCTCCTGCGGATACATTTCAATTTCACCTGTAGCAAGGTCAGGATTATATGTTTCTGGAGGTCTTTTGGTTATTTTCCCTTTAACCTGAATAACATATTCGTCTTTAATTTTTGAAAAAACAGCGTGTACATCAGGGTTAATCTGAGGGTCTGCAACTACTTGAAAGAAGCCTGATTTATCTCTTAATTCGATAAAAATAATACCGCCGAGATCACGTACTGCAGAAACCCAGCCGGCAAGAGTCACTTCTTTATCTATGTCTTTTATTGTTAAATCTTCGTTATAGTGTGTTTTCATTGATGAAAGCGTATGTACATCTGTTGTCATTTTTTATTCCCTATCCTTCGTAATGTTTCGTATTTTAAATTTATAACAAACACGCAAACGAATCAATTTTATTTATGTTTAATAAAGCTAAAATTTTACTGTAACCATATTTTCTTATCTAATTTTGCGTTACCAGTCCAATTCTTCCGGCGAAGCAATTTTGCCGAGTACTGCGCTTGCTGCGGCAACAGCAGGAGAAGACAGGTAAACTTCACTGTTTACGTGCCCCATTCGTCCGACAAAATTTCTATTGGTTGTAGAAATACATTTTTCACCTTCGGCAAGAATACCTGCATATCCGCCCAAACAAGGTCCGCAGGTAGGTGTTGATACGGCACCCTGTGCCTCGATAATTGTTTGGATATATCCGAGTTTTATAGCTTCAAGGTAAATATCTTGTGTTCCGGGGAATACAATTAAACGCACATCCGGATGAACTTTTCTTCCTTTTAAAATTTTGGCTGTTACTTCTAAATCCGACAATCTTCCGTTAGTGCAGCTTCCGATGACTGCCTGATTTATTTTTATTTCTCCGACCTGCGAAATCGGTTTTGTATTTTCCGGCAGGCTGGGGAATGCCACGGTCGGTTCTATTTTTGAAACATCATAAACCAGATGTTTTTCGTATTGTGCATTTGCATCGCTTGTAAAGAATACTGGTTCTCTGAGGCTCCTGCCTTTTAAGTATTCTAGGGTTATGTTATCAGGGATAATTATACCTGCTTTTGCACCTGCTTCAATCGCCATGTTGCAAATTGTCAAACGACCGTCCATATCCATTGTTTCAATTGCACTGCCGCCTATTTCGAGAACTTTGTATAAAGCACCGTCAACGCCGATATCACCTATTAAATAAAGAATAAGGTCTTTGGCACTTACCCACTTGTTTAATTTTCCGTTAAAGTCGACTTTTATTGTTGAAGGTACTTTAAACCAGGTTTCCCCGCTTGCCATAGCACAGGCAAGATCAGTAGAACCAACGCCGGTTGCAAACGCTCCCAGTGCACCGTATGTGCAGGTGTGTGAGTCCGCACCTATAATCAAATCTCCTGCCGTAACAATTCCTTTTTCCGGCAAAAGTGCATGTTCTATTCCCATTCTGCCTACTTCAAAATAGTTTTTAAGATTTTGGGCGTGAGAAAATTCTCTTACCATTTTAGCCTGCTGTGCGGATTTTATATCTTTATTGGGCACAAAATGGTCGGGTACAAAAACAACTCTGTTTTTATCAAACACATTTTTAACGCCTATTTTTTCAAACTCTCTTATAGCGACAGGACCTGTTATGTCATTAGCAAGGGTAATATCAAGTTTGGCTGTGATAAGCTGACCCGGTGTAACATCTGATAACCCGGCATGTGCGGCAAGTATTTTTTCTGCAATTGTCATAGGTCGTGTCATAAAAAAATCCTCTATTTTGTACTTTTAAATATTTTATTACAAATTAAGCCAAAAATCCCGCATATTTATGCGGGATTTTTGTTAACTGTTAAATTAATAATTATTTATTCATCTGTTTCTTCTTCGATTTCCTGTTCGGCTACAGCACCTGTTCTAATGGAATCAAGTTTAGATTTTCCGAGATTTTTATCTTTAAATTTTTTAACCTGTCTTGCCAGTTTGTCTGCAACAAGGTCAATACTTGCATACATAGATTCTGCTGTTTCTGCTACATGGACAGAACCGGTTGTAAGTTTGCAGGTAACTTCTGCCGTATGATTTTCAGCAACGCTGGGGTTTTTTATTACCGTAAGCATAATGTCAATTGCTTCAATCTGGTCGTAGTGTGCGGCAACTTTGCCGATTTTTTCTTTTGAATAAGCTTTGATTGCATCTGTGATTTCGATGTTTTTTCCGTTTACATGAATGCGCATGTATTGCCTCCATAAATAATGATACGTTTTTAGTATAACTCATCCGGTGTCGAGTTGCAATCATATTATGAGTTTTGTATAATCCGTATATAAAATTTGATTAGATATTAGGGAGTTATCGTATGAATAAAAAAATGGTAAAATTGTTGTCTTTGTTGCTTTTATCGATTTCTTTTTTTGTAATGCAAAATTCTTTAGCATTTGCGTCTAATGACGTTTGGTTTAATGATTTAAAATCAGTGTTTTTAAATAACAGAGCAATAATTCTGGCAATTAATATACGTTCTTTTAATGCAGAGGATAAAAACGGAGATGATATTATTCAGCCGGATAAAGGCGATATTGCGGGGAATTTTGTCAATGCAGTCAAAAGACTGGATGAGCTTAAATCTTACGGAATAAATACCATTCATCTTTTGCCTGTTACACCTGTCGGAAAAACTAAAGCACGTGGCACGGCAGGTTCTTTATATGCTATTTCCGATTTTACAAAGCTTGATCCTATGCTGGATGATACCTCTAATAAGCTTACAGTTGAAGAAGAAGCAAAACAGTTTATTGATGAATGCCACAAAAGAGATATACGTGTTATTGTAGATTTGCCATCATGCGGTTCTTATGATTTATTTCTTAAAAAGCCTGAGCTTTTTGTAACCGGTTCTGACGGCAAACCTGTTGTGCCTATGGATTGGACTGATGTAAGAGTCTTTAAATCCAATAATGCTGACGGCTCGATAAATGAGGCTTTATATAATGAATACAAAGCCTATGTTGATATGGTTCAAAAACTCGGGGCTGATGGTATCAGAGCGGATGTTGCAACATCCAAAACAGCAGAATTCTGGAAAAAATTGATTTCTTATGCAAAATCACAGGATCCGGAATTTTTATTTCTTGCTGAGGCCTCAGAATGCTGGAATGAACCAATTGCCCAAAATGCACCGTTTACTCCGTATTATGAACTGTTAGATGCCGGTTTTGACGGCTGGTACGGAAATTTTATCGCATATAAAAATTGGAAAACACAGGAAGATTTTGTTAAAAATATTTCTTTAACAAGAGATATTATAAAAAGTTATGCTGCAAAGAAAACCCCAAAAGCAGTCATCGGAAGTTTTGCTACTCATGATGAAGTATCTCCGGTTATTACGGGCGGAATACCGTTTTCTCAGCAGATTATATGGCTGCAGGCTACTTTGCCGGTTAATTCTTATTTTGTAGACGGATTCCAGACAGGTGATGCTTATAATTACAAGTACGCAAACAAAAAAGCTTCACAATCTTACACTGACGATAATGTGTATTTTGTCAATAAAGGAAAATTTGATATTTTTAATCTGTCTAGAAAGCCGGGTGCAGTCAATAACAAGTTGATTTTTGACTTTGCCGTTGCAAATCAATTTAAAGCAAATGCATCTAATATGCTTAATAAAGGTGAATATACGTTTTTAAAAACCGGAAATAAAAATGCTTTTGCTTATATGATTACATTCCATTATTCATCTGTACTTGTTTTGTTTAATAAAGATTTGTCTTATAGTCAGACTGTTGAAGTCCCGATTAAAGATTTTAAATCTCCTGATATGATTGTTCCGCTGGCGTTTACCTCAACACCTCTTGTTGAGAAAAATAAAATTAAATCCAATTTAATGCCAGGTGAAATACAGGTCTTTATGATTAGCAGAGCAAACGAACCAGCAAAATCTAAGAAAAATAATAAACGTTAATAAATTTAAAAGCCACGAAGTTTAAAAAATTTCGCGGCTTTTATTTTAATAGTTTACATAACTGTTTAACAGTCCGTTTGATTCAGATATTTCTTTCATTTTTTTTAGAGCACGATTTTCTGTCTGACGAATGCATTCTTTTGTTACGCCATAGATTTTTCCGATTTCTTCAAGAGTTTTCTTTCCGAATTCGTTTAATCCGAAACGCATTCTGACAACAGCTTGCTCTCTTTCTTTTAACTGTGAAACAACTGTTTCAATATCTTTTTTCAGATTTTCGTATTCTGCATCTGCGTACGCTGTTGCATCAGGGTCTTCAAGAATATCCGATAAAGTTACTTCACTGCCTGAATTTAGTTCGTAAGCTGAATCCATTGATATTGATTTTGTATAAGCATTTAAGAATGAGTCTATCTTTTCGGGAGCAATATTCATCTTTTGCGCTACATCTTCATTTTTTACCTGAGTATTATACTTTTGTTCAAGTTCTGCTTTTACTTTTGAGAATTTAGATAAAGTTTCCTGAATATAAACAGGTATTTTAATACAATGCGATTGTTCCGAGATTGCTTTAAAGATAGCCTGTTTAATCCACCATGCGGCATAAGTGGAAAATCTGTATCCGAGTTTGTAATCAAATTTTTCAACCGCAACCATAAGACCAAGATTACCCTCCTGAATCAGGTCAATCATTGGTAAATGTGACACCTGTACTGTTTTTCTGGCAAGGTTTACTACAAGTTTTAAATTTGCCTTTACTAATTTTTGTTTTGCCAGCAGTGCATCATGGATATTGCCTTCTCTGGCGATTTTTGCTGTTTCTTTTTCTTCTTCCGGTGTTAATACTTTTAATGAAGCTATTTTTCGGATGTAAAGGTTTAGAGTTTCATCAGCGGAAGCCGGAATTAAATTGTTTGAATGGGGTTTGGTTGAGGCTGCATTCGATAAGACATAATTTTTAGACATACACTTACTCCTAATTTATTAATTATCCTGATATTTACGCATTAAAATTGCACAGCATAGAGAACTCTATCTGTTGCAGTGGAACTAAGATACAGACTGACTAACAAAACATCATCATGTATATACTTAATATATCACCGAGTATATACTAATGCAAGTCTTTTATTAAGAAATATTACAAAAACATTAAAAAAAAATGAATTTTCGTAATATTTTGTAATATTATATAAATATTATGAATATCGAATATATGCAAAAAGCACTTGATACTGCCAGACTTTCGGGAGAAGATATACCGGTCGGTGCGGTTATAGTAAAAGATGGTAATATACTTGCTTGTTTTCATAATCAAAAAGAACAGCATAATGATGTTACAGCACATGCTGAAATGCTTGCATTAAAAGAAGCCTCCAAAAAACTTGATTCCTGGCGTTTGAACGGATGTGATATGTATGTTACCCTTGAGCCTTGTCCTATGTGTGCTTGGGCAATTTTAAACGCAAGGATAGATAATCTTTATTTTGGCTCCTATGATTCTTTATACGGTGCTTTTACCACTATGCCTGAGCTTATTAAAAAATGTAATTCTTCGCTCAATTTTAAAGGCGGTATAATGGAAAAAGAGTGTGATGAACTTTTATCCGCATATTTTAAGAAAATGAGAAAATAACATGAATGTTTCAACAAAGGAATATCTTGATAATCTTGTAAAAGAATACGAAAACCCTGATTTTATTAAAGATGATCCCGTGCAATTTATGCATAGGTTCCGGGATAAAAAAGATATTGAAATTGCTGCTTTTATAGCTGCAATGTTTGCTTATGGTAAAAGAGAAGCTTTTATTGCCAAACTCAACATACTATTTGAGCGTATGGATAACAAACCTTATGAGTTTTTAATGAATTTTGATGAAAAGTCAAAAGTTGTAGATGATATTGACTACAGATTTTCTACAGGAATTGATTTAAAACAAATTTTGTTAACATTAAAACTTCTTTATTTAGAAGGTAGTTCTTTGGAAAAGTTGTTTGCCTACGGATGGCAGCAGCATAAGAGTGTTGTCGGAATGTTGCAAACAGTGGTAGATTATTTTTATTCCAGGGTTACATTACCTGTTACAAAAGGTTTCTACCATTTACTTCCTGACCCGTCAAAGAAAAGTGCCTGTAAACGTTTGAATATGTT
The DNA here is from genome assembly GCA_944323275.1 of Candidatus Gastranaerophilales bacterium. GTDB lineage: Bacteria > Cyanobacteriota > Vampirovibrionia > Gastranaerophilales > Gastranaerophilaceae > Limenecus. The sequence continues at coordinate 31,853 of CALUSA010000001.1, read as the reverse complement.
TTTAAGATGGATGGTAAGAAAAAGCGTTGTAGATTTTGGAATATGGGATTTCATGCCTGCAAGCGAGCTTTTAATACCGTTAGATGTACATGTGGCAAAAATATCAAGAACTCTGGGGTTGCTTAAAAGAAAACAAAATGATTATGCTGCAGTAAAAGAACTGACGGATAAACTCAAAGAGTTTGACCCGTCAGATCCTGTAAAATATGATTTTGCTATGTTTGGTTACGGTGTAAACAACTGATTTTAGCCTGTTGCTCCTGCTTTATGAGCCTGATCCTGTTCCACTTTCTTCTTCATCACTTTCTTCAAGCAGTTGTGAACCGGTTTTTCCGCCTTCCATCGCATATTCACACCCGCCGGGTTCATATTGCTGCATGGTTGTTTTTGTACCGGTAAGCTGTAATGAAAATACATCATATCCCCATTTGTTAGGTGCTTTGGGACCATTGATATCAACACCCATGATAGAGGCATTATTTTCAGAATAAACAAAATAGCTCATGCCGTCTGCAGTTAAAAATGCCTGTTTTATGTCATTCCAACCGTCACAGTTTTCAGCCGGAGGATATTTTCCAATACAACCGCCGCCGAGCGGATCTGATTTGCAGTATTTATGAACCTGCATTACATCTTTTATGAAATTAAAAAGGTCTTCACATTGAGATGATTGACTGTCACCACCTGTTGTGTCAATAAAACATTTCGGATTCGGCTGAAATTTGACTTCCGTTCTTGCCATATCAACAGCCTGATTCAGTGAAAGTATGGCTTTTTTTAACCCTACAATAGCCTGTTTTTCATCAGTACTAAACATTACAGAGGGTACTGTCAGGGCGGCTATTACACCAATAATTGCCAGAGTAATTAAAACTTCCGCTAAGGTAAATGCATTTTTCTTTGTCATCTTATAATCCTTCTTTAATTTATATTTATAATAATACTATTTTTTTTATTTTTTTAAACATTTTTCTTTTTCTTTTTTTTCTTTGCATTTTTTTTGTCTTTTAAAACTCTTTTTGCATTGTCTATAGAAATTTTAGCAATGGGTTTTCTTTCCATTCTATCATATATTACAAGCCAATGCTTTCTTTTTACATTATCCACAGAAAAAGATATTCTGCCGGATAATCTGTCCCCCGGTTTTATTTTTGCAAACATAAGCGTTGTATCACCGAATACGGAAGGATAAAATGATGCATTCAGGTCGTTAACCATTGAAATATCGAAGCCTGTAAAATATTTGTCGGTAAGATTTGTTATAACAATGGCAACTGTAATTGTATTCATTTCCCCGAAGGGGTCTTCACCGATGTCAATATTGGTAATTTTAATATTTAATCCGTCGCAAATAAATTCTTCCTGCATTAGTGCTTCTTTTTTAAAAACAGGTAAATCTATGCCTTTTGTTATTTTTACTCTTATCTCATCACCCTGGGAAATTAAAACATCTTTTCCTTTTTTGTACAAAGCCATTCCCATGCCGACAGCACCGCCTACTGCAGCACCGCCTGCAAGTGTGTACCCCTGACTCAGTACAGCGGCAGGCAAACCGAATATATTAAGTGCAAGCAGTCCGCCGACAAGTCCGCCTGCAGCTGTGTATCCTGCACTTTTCGCAAGTACTTTTGAGGTGCCTACAACAGGGTTAAGTTTTGTACTCATTTGTCCTTGGATGGGAATTTCTCTGCCGTCCGGCGTAATCAGATAATCGAAGGAAACTTCTATCCATCCGTCACGTCCAAGGCGTTTTGATTCCTGTATCTCTTTTACTGTCCCGTGGGCAATTGTACCGGCGGGAAGAATAATACCTTTATCGCCTTCAACATCACTTGTAATTTCAGCAAAAAATTCATCGCCTGCTTCTGTATAACCGGTACTTAATACTTGTGATACAGTCATTTTGATTACATCTTTGGGTACAAGCTGGTCAATTTCACCTGTAAAAAGTTCTTTATTTTTTTCTTCAAGTTTGTCATTTACCTCTGCGTGTCCGTGAAAAATTTCGTCATTAGCCTCTGAATTTGTCAGTGTTTGGGTAGAACCGGTATTCGGAAGCGGTGAAGCTTGTGCACTGAATACATCGTCAGACTGTCCGTCTGTATTGTAATTCTGTACAGCCGGAGCAGGAACTGCGGAATGTACTAATATAAAAACCATCAAAATAAAATAAGCAATTATCTTTTTCATAACAAAATTGTATCTTATCTAAAAAAGAAAATCACGTATGTAACATTTTTATTTTATTATTTCTAACTGAAAAGCAATAATATACGTTGATTGTATGAAATATCAATAATGATTAAAGCTTGCTGAATTCTTATGTTATTATAAAAATATATTTATGAGTGTGGATATTACACCGTTTTTTAGAAAACAATATTTCTATTGAATTTATATTTATGAGGCTGGAATAATGATAAATAAATTGGTTACGGTAATTTTTCTGTTATTTGTTCAAATTCTATTTTGTCGTGTATATGCAGAAACTACACCGTTAAATAACGAAGCTGAAATAATAAGAGAGCAGACAATTCAGTCACGAGTTAATGATATCGGTTCCAAATTATTAAATTCCAATAAAATAGAGCAAAGAATCGTTTTTGTTTACAATGAAAAAGAAAAGGAGTCGTTATTAACGATTGACCCGTCTGTAATGAGCCGGCAGGTAGTTTTGTATGACGGATATTACAAATATACACAGAATGATGATGAGCTTGCAGCATATCTTGCACGTGGGATTTTGACAGCAATGAAATCTTATCATGGCTTTTTTAAAGGATATTTGAGTGCCCTGCAAATAAAAGCTGCGCCAAAAAAATTCGAGATTGTAGCAGATAAACGTGCAGTTGATTTTATGGTTAATGCAGGATATAACCCACTCGGACTGATTACTTTTATACAAAAAAGTTGCCCGCAAAAAAGATTCGATACTATTTCAACCAAAAATCTTACCTCTAGAAGACTTGCTATTGTTTATGAATATATTTATACAAAATATCCGTATTTCCTGAAAAATAATACTTATCTTGAAAACGAGCATTATCAGAATTTTCTTCTTACCTCGCAGGAAAACAGAAGACTGCTTTTGCAAAAGATAAAATCACAATCCAATGAAGAATTAAAGTATGATTAAAAAGAATAAATTTAATTTTATATTACTAACCTTGCTGATTTTTATGAGTACTCAGCTATGTCAGGCTCAGACTGTCCTTCAGGATGAGGTTGCCGATACCCTGTTGCTGGACAGGCAGTTGAAAAATCCTTATCAGCCGTATAAATACAACTATGAGGATTTAAAACGTATTCCTATCGGTTTAAAAGTTATGGTAAGCATCAAATCGGAAAAGGATGTCAAAGAAGGCGAGCAAATTGTATTTTTTGCCTGCAATGACATATACGAACACGGTGTGAAAATTCTTGAAAAAAACGAGCAGGTTTATGCCACTGTTGAAACTGTTATACATAGCGGAATGAACGGAATACCGGCAAGCTTTATTTTGGGGGATTTTAAATTTAATAATATTGATTCTGCAAAAGTTACTGATAATTATGAGGTTTACGGTCAGGACAGAAGCCTCTGGGTGTATCCTCTTAAATGGGCACTGACGTTTTTGCCGCCGACGGGTACTTTAACAAATTTTATTAAAGGCGGGCACGCAAAACTCAAAGATAATGAGATAATTGAGATTTATTATCATCCCAACTGGTAAAAAAATATATTAACGACAAATTATACAGCAGGTCTTAGGTATCTGTGAATGTCGATATTTTTTACTTTTCCCCAGGGCAATTTGTCATAGTTGAACTCTATTTCCGTGTAATAATATGGTTCCTTTGACAGTGAAGGGACTGAAATGTGAGTTACTCCGTAATCGTCTTTTATTTCAAAGTCTTTTCCGTAATGTCCTGAAACTATTAAGGCTACATTGTTATGACGTCTTAAAACAGCAGCATATTCGGCTTTTTCAAGTATTTCATATTCCGGTATGTCAACAGGCTCATAATACGGAACATGCTGGAAGATTATAGCCTGTTTGTTTTTGTTTTTATCCAATACATTAGCCAGCCATTTTAATGTTTTTTTGTTAAATACACCGTGATTTGAAGGCATACCTGTAGAAACTCCGTCTAAAACTATAGCAATAATACCCGGAGCGGGATAAAAGAAATACGAATTTTCATCATTCTGATTTTTGTTATATTGGGCGACCAGCTGCAGGTATTCCGGTTTTGAAATACCCGAAATTTTGTGTACATCATTGTTGCCCATAACAAGATAATACGGCGCATTTACAGCTCTTATTCTCTTTAAAAAACCGATTAGGTGCTGTTTTTTTGACTTTTTTATATTATCGCCGTTAAATATAACAAAATCGTAATTATTTTCCTGAGTACGGGAGATAAAACCGTCGAGAACTTTTGCTCCTGTGTTATTTTCATCATCCGCTAGATAATTAATATCAGAGGTTACTGCGAAGGTGAGTGTTTTTGCATTTGCCGCAGCTGCAAAAACAAAAAATACAGCACAAATTAAAGCAAAATTAAAGAATGATTTTATAATTTTCATAATAAATCTCCGTATAATAATCACAATTATATCAAAAATAAAAATAGTAAGCATTTAGTTGTGTGTGATTCTTTAACCGAACAATAAAACACGCCTGTTAGTAGTATTCAGGCGTGTTTTGTCATAATGTCTAAATATTTGTGCTTTATGCAGTGCGTCCGGTTTTTATAAGGTTAACATATTTGTCTATTGCACCGCCTTCTTTATTCCAGCTAAAGTCATTTTCCATTGCTGCTTTTTGCATTTGTCTGAATTTTTCAGGGTTGTTATAGTAAGTATCAAGCCCTCTTTCAAGAACTTCACAGAAAGCATCATAGTTGTTTGAATATCCGCCGCCGTAAAGAAGTTTTTTATCACCGACTTCATCATAGAAGGCTTTTGTTCTGAAACCGTCTATATTGTCTTTGATTGTATCGACAAGACCGCCTGTTGAAGTTGCAAGAGGCAGGGCACCTTTTGCCATTGCTTCAAGCTGGGTTAAACCGCAGGGCTCAAATACTGACGGAACAAGGAACATATCCGCAGCTGTTGCAACAAGATTTGTATTAAGAAAATCGTGTACCAGAATTATTCTCTTACCAATATTCGGATAGTATTCCGTCATGTAGTATTTAAACTCTTTTAACTTATCATAAGCAGCTTTTTGAGTGATTTTACCGCCCAGAATAAAGACAGGAAGTTTTTCTTCTGGAGTATTTTTGTTGTGTTCTGCAAATTTCCACATAGCTTCTTTGAAGATGGAATCCAGTCCTTTTTGTGAATCAACACGACCGGAATATGCAATGACCGGAGTGTTAGTAAAATCATTTTCTTTGATATCTGTTCTGTCTGCTTCAAAAATCAGGTATTTTCTTGTCGGTTTTGTGTCTTCGTCATAACCGAGCTGTTTTTCTCTTTCGATGAGTTGTTTAAATATGTTCATAATCGCATTTTTGTTTTTAATTTTGACATCGAGAGAGTCACCGTCGTAAGGTTTTAATTTAAAATCTGAAAAATCGATTTTAGGTGCATTCACATCTTTGAGAGTCATATCTTTTTGGGTAGACTCAACCAGTTTGTCCAGATTTTTCTTATTAGGTATTATTATGGATTTTGAGTATCCGTTTGTAATAGGGGTAAGTGTGTGCCCCGGACCGTAGTGGCGTGCTTTTAACAAATCCATAAGTCCGTTAGCTTTGACATTTGAGTTGACAAGTTCTTCCGAGTAATTTTCAGAAACAGGGACAACTCTGTCAACAAGCGACATGCCTGTTTTTAGCGAGTCAAAGTTTGTATAGTGCATAAGTGCGTTTTTGTCTTCAGTAAACGCTTCGTTCCAGCTTTTTGCATTAGGCAGAATTTCTGCACCGTATGCGCCGAACAGGGTACCAAAGATGTTTGTTCTGCAATAGTCGTTACCATCAGTTGCGCCATGGTGTTCGCAGTTATGAGCAATGTAAATTGTAGGAGTTTCGTCAAAATATCTGCCTGTTTCTTTTGAAATTGCACCGGTATCAGCTTCTGCGTTAGCTGTATAATGCATCATTGCGGCAAGTGCACCGGCATGCCAATCGTTAAGCAACACTACGTTGGGTGCTTCTATTCCTTTAAAATCACCTTCTTTTATGCTTTTCATCAATTCATATACGCTTTTAGAGAAGAAAGCCATTCGATAAACCGGGTCTGAAAATTCGGAGTTTGCGTATGGAGTGTTGTTGTTTGTAGCTTTTAAGTCACGGTCTGTTATGTTGAAAAACTGGTTAAACGTGGTGTAGTGACCGTTAGCATCATCGCCGTATTCAGGTATTTCCAAAAAGATGTGTGGGGTCGGTTTTGGTTTATCTGATTGCAGCTCTGTAGTAAAAATTCTTACTTCTATGTCTTTAAGACGTGTGTTGTGAGGTTCACCTACATATATAGGAACGTTGATTTTACCTTTATATTCAACATCAATTTGTTTTTCGCCTTGTTTTATGTAGTGATAGATGAATTTATCTTTTTTTGTATTGTATTCAAGCTTGTATTCTTTATTATTTACGTACATAGGCGTAACTACGGACATATAATTTTTTTTATCGTCGTTGAATTTTTTGTTAAAGCTGTTTGGCAAATCAGCCGCAACTTTACCTAAACCTCCGTCTGATTTGAATTCATCAGTTTCTGCAGTCACCATCCAGGCATTAATATTGTCTATTTTGGGCCAGGGGCGTGTACCGTTTATTCTGGAGGAGGCTTCATTTAAAATTTTGTTTTTTGCATAGTCTGATAATGTCGGTGCAAAAGTATTTACGTCAAAATCCTGACCGTACGGTTTTACAAGCCATTGGGTCATAGGAATATAAGGTACAAACTGTTTGTTATCTGTACCGTGTTTTGTGGGGGCATAACCGAAGGATATTACGGATTTATTATTATGAGCTATTAAATCAAGAAAATTTTGCAAAAGCTGCGGGTTTTCAGCGTTTAATTTTACATAATTGTTTTTAGTATTGTGTAATTTTGTAATTCCGGAGCGTTGAGAGCCTGAATTGACAGGCGATACTTGATTAATTGATGCCATAAAATTTCCTTTATATATACTTTCTCTTATTTTTTTATGCAGTCTTTATAAGCTGTAAAATCCCTAAAAATAAAATTTTGTTACATCTCCCGATTATGAAAGACAGAATTTTACAAAATTTAATACTGAGTGCAGTAAAATATTCAGCAGAGTTTATATTAACACAAACAAAAATTATTTTGTAAAACTCAAAAAATATTTTACAATTTTTAGAATTTTAATTTTTTTTGTTAATTTTTGAACATTTAACAGTATAAATGATTTATTAAAATTGGGAAATTTCGATGTTTACAGCTTTGTTATTAATTAATTGACTTTGTTTTTTACTTAGTCCATAATAGCTATATGGATAAAGAACATTTAAGTCTGGAAGACGAGTTAAAAACATTTATAGTCGAGGCATTAGAGCTGGAGGATATACAACCTTCTGATATAGATACAGACGCACCTCTTTTTGAAGGCGGGCTAGGGTTGGATTCTATTGATGCTCTTGAGCTTGGTATGGCATTAAAGAAAAAGTACAAACTTTCTCTTGGCAGCGATAAAGAAGAAAACAAACAGTATTTTTATTCGATTAAAACTCTTGCTGATTTTATCAGAGAGCATCAGGCATAAGGTAGAATAATATGGCAGAATATACTAGAGATGAAATCTATAATGTTTTAAAGGATATTCTTGTCAATGACTTTGAAATCAAAGCTGACAGAGTTACCGGTGATGCAAATCTTTTTGATGATTTAGAGTTTGACAGTATTGATGCTGTTGACCTTGCAGTAAGACTTCAAGAATATACAAATAAAAAAATCTCACCTGATAATTTTAAAGAAATCAGAACTGTTAACGATGTTGTAGATGCCGTTGAAAAGATTATTGAAGAATAATGAAAAAACTAAGTATTTTCCTTCAAAAATTCGGGTTTGTATTTTCTACGCTGTTTACGTTTTTTATCATTGCAATATTTTATTTTACCGGTTTAAGAGGTTTGAAGCTGTATCCGGTTGTAGTTAATTTTTGTTTTTTTCTTGTGTTTTTTTCTTCGCTATTTGATAAAGAAACAATTATACAAAAATTTGCACGTATTTCAGAAGGCGGTGCAGAATTGCATCCTAAAATAAAAGTTTATACCAAAAATTTAACTTATATATGGTGCATTTACCTGCTGTTGCAGTTTTTTGCATCTTTAGCCACGCTTTTTATGTCTGATAAAGTATGGATGCTTTTTAACGGTTGTATTTCTTATGTTTTACTGGGTATATTTTTTGCGATAGAATATATTTTTAGAATCAGTTTTAAAAAGAAACATAATTTGTAATGAACTTATTTGAAAATTTTCATACACAAAAATATGATGATACATGCCTGTTTAAGCACAACGGAAAAAATATTACTTTAAAGGATTTTAAAAAATTTGTGGCTGACGGAGCAGGCTTTTTAAATACTCAAAACAGTGAGAGAGTTGTTATTTTAAGCAGCAGCGTACTGGATTTTGCCATCTGGTTTTTTGCCTGTATTTTTGCAGATAAAAAAATATTTTTGCTTACAGATGCTTCAAAACTGCAATATCTTGATTTTGATTATATCGTTGTAGACAAGCACGTTGATTATGCACAAACAAACTCACAGTGTGAATTTTTAAAAATAGTGCCGGACAAAGTATTTATTAATTTTTACACCTCAGGCTCTACTGCAATTCCTAAAACAGTTACAAAATCTTTAACAAATATCCTGACAGAAGTAAATGATGTATATGATACATTTTTTAATACGCAGGAATTTGCCGGAAAACAGCTTAAATTTTTGAGTTCTACACTTACTCAGCACATGTTTGCATTTTCTTTTTATTTTGCGCTGCCTCTATGTTATTTGAATAAATTTGTTATAGATACAACTGAGGTGTGTTATCCTGATGATGCTGATTTTAAAGACAGTGTTTTTATATCTACCCCGTCTTTTCTTGAAAAGTTTCAAAAACATAAAGTCAAAAATGTCTGTGCTCCTGTGATTATATTTAGTGCAGGTGCCAGATTAGCTGATGAAGTTTTTAAATATCTTGAGCAATACAGTATTGTAGTAGATATATACGGCAGTACGGAAACGAGTACTGTTGCTTACAGGTTGCATAGTGCGGACAAATTTTTAACCTGTTTAGACAGTGTAAAAACTAATATCGATGATAATTTGTGTCTTGTCGTATCATCGCCGTATTTTCTGACGGAAACTATTACCCTTGGTGATACTGCAATGATTGAATCGCCAAAACACTTTCGGCTTAACGGCAGAGCCGACAGAGTTTTTAAAATTCAGGAAAAACGGGTTTCCGCACCTGAGGTTGAAAATACGATTATGCAGGTATTTACTGATTTTGTTCAGGACTGTTATTGTTTTAAATTTCGTGAAAAATTGGCTTGCTCGGCGGTTTTGACTGATAATGGCAGGAATTACTTTGCTAAAAACGGACACTCTATAGCTGTGTTGACCTCATTTTTAAAAAATTCTCTAAAAGGTAAAACTGAGATTGTGCCTCAGAAATGGAAATTTTTATATGAACTTCCAAAAACCAAAACAGGTAAAATCGACAGGTTAAAGATAGAAAAAATTTTTGCAACAAATGTTTCAATGCCGTTTGTTTTTTCTGCTCAAAAAGATTCTAATAATGCTGTGTTTGAATTGATTTTTCCTTCAAGCTGCAATTTTTTTACAGGGCATTTTAACTCTTTTCCTGTTTTGCCTGGGGTTGTACAGTTGTATTTTGCTCATTTTTTTGCAGTTGATGCTTTTGGTGACAGTGTTTTGAACAATTGTGTAAAAAAAATAAAATTTTCTAAAATTATAAAACCGGAAGAAAATTTGAAACTTGTATTTGAAAGAAAGAATAATTTGATTAATTATATGTATAAAAGAGATGAACAAGTTTGTTCCAGCGGAGTTATGACGTTAAATGAAAAAGATTGAAACACAATATAAGACAAAGGTGGAATTTTATGACCTTGATCCGATGAATGTTGTCTGGCATGGAAATTATGTTAAATATATGGAAGCTGCAAGATGTGACTTTTTGGAAAAAATCGGCTGTACCTATGATGATATTAAAAATGCTGGATATGCTTATCCTGTTGCAAAAATGGAGATGAAATATATTACCCCGTGCGTATTCGGACAAAATCTTGTAGTTAAAACAGAGCTTGAAGCCCTGGAACCTTCTTTGAATTTTAAATATACTATTTTAGATGAAAGTACGGGAGAAAAACTATTTTGTGCCAAAACAATGCAAATTTGTGTAGAAATATCCTCAAGAAAAACAGTATATACTCCTGTTGCTGTTTTAAAAGAGAAGGTTGAAACTTATGAAAGTTAACAGAATATTATTATTGACAATTTTAATTTGTTTCAGTTCTTTGTTTTTGCAAAGCGCAAAGGCTGACAGTATTTTTAACCATAAAATCAGTGCAAAGCTGGCTGCTCAAAATTTACCTGAATTTTCTGACACCGCATGTCGTTTTACACAGGAAAAAGCAGTAAAAAATTCTTCAGCGGGTGAGGTTATACTAAAATCAGGCGGTAATTTTAAATTTGAAAAAGATAAAGGCGTGACTTTTGAAACTACTTATCCGGTTAAATCAGTTGCTTCATATACAACGGAACAAAACAAACACGTAAGCTCAATTGTTAAAGCCCTTGCTAACAAAAATTATACTTATCTTGAAAAGAATTTTGATATTTATTACTTTGATGAAAAAAATAACAGGTGGGAACTGGCTTTAAAACCTAAAAATGACAGTAAAGCGGCAGCGGCGTTGAAGCTTATCAGTATAAAAGGACAAAAAGTCATTGATAATATGATTATTGATACACAAAACAGCAAAACCACGATAAATTATACAAATTGTAAGTAATATTGTAGTTTGTTCCAATTTGTATTTACTAAATCGGCATAATATGTTAATCTATTAGACATAACAAACCAGTTTACATTAAAAAGAAAAGAGAGAGTTTAATGAAAAAATTACTTACTTTACTTGCTTTACTTGCAATGTGTTCGCCTGTTTTTGCTGCTGATAAATATGCATCAGTTGATATTGATAAAGTTTTAAAAGGTTATAAAAAAACAGAAGTAATTAATAAAACCTTCCAGCAGCGTGATGCTGATATCCGTGTGTATATTGTAGAAGCACAGAAAAAAGTTGTAGCAGCAACTACTGATGAAGAAAGAAAAAAACTTGAAGATAAGTATGCTAAAGAACTTAAAACTAAAATGGATAAACTCCAGAAAGATAAAATTTCAGCTTTGCAATCTATAGAAAGTGATGTAAGAAAAGCTATAGAAGCAGAAGGCAAAAAAGGAACTTATGCTTTGATTTTGACAAGTAATAATGCTTTATACGGCGCAGTAGATATTTCTGACAGCATTATAAAAACACTCAATGCTGCTAAGTAATTTAAAATTAATAAACAATAAAAAAGGTAAACTCTTTCGGGTTTACCTTTTTTGTTATTAATGTATTAGGCTAATGTTCCGCCTGATACGAAGCTCATTACGTCAAAAATTGTATCTTTAACAAAAGCTACTGCTAATTCTTTTACAGGTCTTTTGTCAATATAATCAAATGCTATATAAAGAGGATCTCTTGAGTTTTTAAATCTCATTCTGATATCTTTTTTATCGAGTACAGCAAGACTTGCCTGAAGTTTGTTTTCCTGCTGAGCTTTTCTCAAAAGGGGTCTGAATTGTCCGTTACCGCCTCTGTTGTTATTTGTATTTCCTGCCGGATTGATTGACATTTTAGAATCTCCTTTTGTATATCTCTTATATATATAAAGGTATATACTTTTAAAAAATTGCGTATATACTTTTATATTGTTACAAAAAGTTAACAATTCTAAAATTTTACGATGATAAGTCGATTGCTGTAATTAGACCGCATTAAGCACAGAAGCATTACACTTCAAAGAGTTTGTGCAGCCTGTAGCGTATATCTTCTTCATCTAATTCCTGTGTCAAAATATTGTAATCCAGTGCTTTTTGGAAATATTTAGCAGCAACAGTATTTTCTTTGAGAATTGCATAAGCACGCCCGAGGTTAAAATAAGCCAGTGCGTACGCTTTATTACCTTCTACAGCTTTATCAAAAAGTCTTATGGCTTCATTAATGTTACCGATGTCATCGAGGTAAATTACACCAAGATTGTTATAAGCAATAGAGTACTCGGGGTTGAGGGCAATCGCTTTGTTGTATGCAACAATGGCTTCTTCTATGTAATCTCTTTCCCACAATGCCATACCGCATTTGCAATAAGATTTTGCGTTGTCCGGATTGATTTTTATTGCGTCGCAATAAGCTTTTATTGCATTGTCAAAATCATCTACGGAAAAATAGACATCTCCGATTGCCAGATGACTTTCTTCTGATTCAGGATTTAAAACTGCAGCTGTTTGATACAGAACAATGGCAGCATCAGGATTGTTTTTAATTTCAAGATAAACAGAGCCGAGTGCCTGGCACACAATAGATGTCCAGTACGGGTCTGGGTTAATGTTTATAGCTGTTTGATAGTGTTCTATTGCGTCATCGTATTGTTCAAGCTGAACAAGCGCAAATGCCATGCTGTTGTGATAAAACGGATTATTATCATCTCTTTCAAGTGCAAGAGAGAATGCATTCACAGCAGGAAGGCTTTCATTTTTTTGCAGATATAAATGCCCGAGTTCATAATAAATTTTGTCATTTTCAGGCTCAATTTCCAAAAGTTTTGTATAGCAGTCAATTGCTTCATCATACTCTTGCGGGAAATGTGTCTGTACAAGAGTTGCCATTTTTACAAGTGCATCACGGTCGTATGGATTAGACTCCAGTACTTTTCTGTACGCATCGAGTGCAATCTCCGGAGCATGCTCTTTAATGCAAATATCGCCGATTTTATTGTAAAAATATTCATCACGCCCTGTGTTAATGGCAGCAGAATCGTAAGTGGCGACAGCAAGAGAGCTGTTTTTAATTCTTTCTAAAAAGCTTCCGTAGGTTTTGTATATAAAAACAAGTGCATCGTCAGTTACGTTTTTATAAAGCATTCTTAAGGACGGCAAATCCCATAATACCGTCAGACAGCCGGAGCATGCATAATAAACCATCCTTATGAAATCAACAAAAGACGGTTTAACATTGTTGATTTTTTCATACAGCATTGCGGCTAAAATCAGTCTGGGGCGTGCAGAGTTAATTGGGCTGATATTTATTGCGTCTTTAAATTCTTTTTCTGCTTCTTCAAAATCGTGCGCAAGTTTCAAAAAGTAACCGGTATAAAGATGTGCATTAGGGTTATCCGGCGCAATGTTTATTGCAATTCTGCACTGTTCAATAGCAGAATCCAGTGATATTTGTCCGTTTTCAAACATAAGACTTGCCAGACGATAGTAAGTTTCCGGTATGCGGGGGTTAAGCTTTATCGCCTGTATATAATAATGCACAGCATTTTCTAAGTCAGAGCTGTTGCTTCTTAACAAATATTTTTCGTGGTAAATTCTCGCTTTTTCAAGCGTATTTAACACATTCTGTTTTTTCTCTTTATCCTTCGTGGTATCGGTATCTTCTATGCTACCTGTGTGTTTTTGCTCTAGCATGCCTACCTCAGTCTTATGTCTATATAGACGTCGATAGAAAATTTAAAAAATTGAATTATTTACAAAGAAATCATCCATATATACCAATTTTAAAAAGAGAAAATTTTATACATTCCTATGAAAAAAAGCCGCTATTTCTTTTTCGCTGAAGGTATGTAAAATTGGACGCCCGTGAGGGCATGTGTATGGCAGTTTTGTTGTTTTCCATTTTTTTATAAGCTCCTCCATCTGCCATAAATTTAATTCTGTACCCGCTTTTACAGCTGCTTTGCAAGACATTGTCACAAGCATTTTTTCTTCGAGATTGTTTAAATCACCGTGTAAATTTTCCAGTACATCAGTTAAAATATCTGTTACTTTGACATGTGCAATTACCTGAGGAATCTTTTTAAAAATAATTTCAGTATCTGAAATTTTTTCAATTTTGTAGCCGAATTTTTCCAATTTGGCTGCGTTTTCCATAATAAGCTCTACATCCGCAGCTTCCAAATTTAATACATCGGAAATCAACAAAAGCTGGGAAGGTATATTTTCGGTTTTAAGGTTTTCCTGCAGCTTTTCAAAAATATATCTTTCATCAGCTATATGCTGGTCTACTATTTTCAACTCACTGTCTTCTTCAAAAAGAATATAGGTGTTTCTGTATTGCCCTATGATATTAAAATTTTCTTCAACAACGGCAGAAGAAGGCTTAATATCCGCATTATAACTGTCTGCTTTTAATTCAAAAGAAGCTTGCGTGTGCTGCGGTTCTGTTTGGGCGGCATTGTTTGTTGTTTGAATACTTTTTATATCTTGTTCTGATAAATATACGGTGTCTTTATCTTCGCTGTCCATAACATGTGGACTATACGTTTCACTGCCGGATTTTATTGTTGAATAGTTTCCGAACGGAAGAACGGAAGATTCCTTTTGCTGCGGCTGCGGTGACTGTGCAAAATTTGATAATGCCCCCAGTATTGCACTGTATATAAAATTAAAAATCTGGTTAGGGTTCTTGTAGCGAACCTCTTTTTTGGTAGGATGCACGTTAACATCAACATCATCAGCCGGCAGCTGCAGATTTAAACAAACAAACGGATATTTGCCTGCCGGCAGCATATTTTTGTAGGCATTATCAATGGCTTTTAGAATAAGCGGACATTTTACAACCCTGTTATTAACAAAAGTGTATATGGATTTTTTTGTTGAACGGGTAAAATCAGGGGTTGAACAGTAGCCGTTAACCTGCAGATGTGCAAGCTCATCAGATTTGTTGATTTTTTTTAACTCATCCACAATCGAGTTAGAATAAATTTCCGTTAAAACACACAGTAAATCGCCGCTGCCTGAGGTTTTTACAGGCGTTTTGCCGTCATAAATCAGGGTAATTGATACCTCGGGATTGGCAATAGCAATGCTTTGCAGGATTTCAGCAATGTAGGAAATTTCTATTTTTTCTGATTTTAAAAATTTTTGTCTTACGGGTGTGTTGTAAAATAAATCTTTAACCTCCATTGTTGTGCCGATTGCACAGCCGCACGGGGATGATTTTACGTTTGATTCTTCGCATTCAACACGGGTACCTGTTTCAAAATCTTTGGTGCGTGTAGTACAAATAACTTTTGCTATTGAAATAATACTCGCAAGTGCCTCGCCTCTAAAGCCCATTGTGTGAATGTCAAAAAGGTCGTTAGCGTTTGAAATTTTGCTTGTTGCATGCTTGGAAAAAGCAAGTTCAATATCATCGGGATGAATACCGGTGCCGTTGTCTGAAACTCTTATTGATAGGCAATCTTTGCTTATTTCTATTTCTACTGCGCAAGCCCCTGCATCAATAGAATTTTCGACAAGCTCTTTTACTACGGAAGCAGGTCTTTCTATAACCTCTCCCGCTGCAATCTGGTTTATCAACTGTCTTGATAATTGTTGTATTCTTTTCATAATCCCGGCTCTAAAGACTTTATTTGCGAAAAATTTATATTTTAAATTCCTCTCCGATATATAAATTTATTCTATCTCAATTTTGCTTAATGTGCTATATTGTTGGAATGAATAACTTACAAAATGAAATAATTAATACAAGAAAAATATATCGTGAACTTTTTAAAAATGCTCAAACAGCTGTTGATAAACAGTTAATGCCTTTAAAGACACCTGCTTTGTGTAATCATTGTACAGAAAATTGTTCTTTGGATTTTAATAAAATAACACTGTTTGATAAGTTTCCTAAAAATTGCAGATACCGCTTCTGGCAGGAGGCTGCGCTTAATAAACTGGAAAATGAAATATCTAAAGATGTTCTTGTGCAAATTCAGGCTATAGATAAAAGAAGGGAATGTTATTCTTGTTCCTGCTGCGGTTCTTGCTGCAGACTTGCAAGTTCGGAGTACTCTTTTGAGCAGCTTAAAGAACGTGCTGCAAACGGTGACAAATTTTCTCAGGATTTTGTATCAATATTTGTGCCGTATGAATCAAAGGAACAAGCACGTGCTTTATTTCCTGATTATATAGAACTTTTGGAAAAAACTTTTACCGGTGAGGAACTGTATTTTTATTACTGCCCTAAACAGGGAAGTGACGGCTTGTGCACAGATTATGAAAACAGACCTGATATTTGCAGAATTTTTCCAAGCGATCCGCTGGTTGTTTTCCCTGAAAAATGTTCTTATAACGTCTGGAAACAGGAGGTTGAAATAACCGCCCTAACATTGCATGCCATTATTGATATTGTCGGTTTTTATAAAGAAAAAATACATAAAGCTCTGGAAGATTAAGGCTTAGTAATTTATATAACTTATGCGTTATGCACAGCCTAAAGCTCATATCGGAAATTATAAAAAAGAGCGGATTTTGTATCCGCCCTTTTAAAGTTAATATTTTTTTAATCAAACTATTTGATTGATTCGATTAATCTAACTTTTGTTCTTGCACCTTTACCGGAAAGATCAGCTTTACCTTCTTGAGCTAACCAGCCAATACCCATAGATACAAAGTTTTGGTTCAAGTCTAATTCTTTTTCTAATTTAGAAATAGTTGCTTCGTTGTTTTTTTGATCAGCTAAAAATTCGTAAACTTTTCCAGCAGCTTCGCCAATGTAATAATTCATCTTGTAAATCTCCTTCTTTTTTGTATCACAAACAGATAAATTTTATATTATTATATATAGTATAAATTTTAATTTTTGTAAATGGAGATTGACCATGAATACACTATTTGTAGGAAATTGTTGGAAATATAATGACAATGTTGATACTGATGTTATAATACCGGCACGTTATTTGAATACTTCTGATGAAAAAGAGCTTGCAAGCCACTGTTTGGAAGACATTGACACATCTTTTGCAAAAAATGTTGAGCATGGCGATATTATTGTAGCAGGCGAAAATTTTGGATGCGGAAGTTCCAGAGAACATGCTCCTATTGCTATTAAAGCAAGCGGTGTTTCTGTTGTAATTGCAAAATCTTTTGCAAGAATTTTTTTCAGAAATGCAATTAATATAGGTCTGCCAATTCTTGAAAATTCAGAAGTTGCCAATGATGCTCAAAAAGGTGATAAAATCAGTGTGGATTTAAAAAACGGAATTGTAAAAAACCTAACAAAAAACAAAGAATATAAATGTGAAAAATTTCCGCATGAAATTCAAGATTTAATTGCTCAGGGCGGGCTGATTAATTATACAAAGAAAA
The DNA here is from genome assembly GCA_944323275.1 of Candidatus Gastranaerophilales bacterium. GTDB lineage: Bacteria > Cyanobacteriota > Vampirovibrionia > Gastranaerophilales > Gastranaerophilaceae > Limenecus. The sequence continues at coordinate 14,459 of CALUSA010000001.1, read as the reverse complement.
AATTGGGAGTTTAAAAATGTCTACATATAAAATTGCACTTTTAGCAGGTGACGGTGTCGGACCTGAGATTATTGAAGAAGGGATTAAAGTTTTAAAAGCTGTCGAACAAAAATATAAAGGCGAAATTAATTTTGAGTTTGAAAAAGCTTTGATAGGCGGGTGTGCTTATGAGCAATATAAAACACCGCTGCCTCAGTCTACTATAGACCTTGCAAAAGCTTCCGATGCTGTTTTTTTAGGTGCTGTAGGAGATTGGAAATACGACACGCTTCCGCCCGAGGTTCGTCCTGAAAAAGCTTTACTCGGAATAAGAAAAGAATTGAATCTTTTTGCAAATCTCAGACCTGCAATAGTTTTTGATGAATTGTTGGAATCCTCAACACTTAAGCCCGAGGTTATTAAAGGTGCAGATATCATGGTTGTAAGAGAACTAACGGGTGATGTCTATTTTGGGGAACCGAGAGGTATTGATATAATCGATGGCAAAAGAGCCGGATTCAATAACATGATATATTTTGAGCATGAAATCGAACGAATTGCGCATGTTGCATTCAAAACAGCTATGAAACGCAATAAAAAATTGTGCTCTGTTGATAAAGCAAATGTTCTTGACTGTTCAAGATTGTGGCGGGAAATTGTCACATACGTTTCCAAACAGTATCCGGAAGTTGAATTAATGCACATGTATGTTGACAACGCTGCAATGCAGCTTATAAGAAATCCAAAACAGTTCGATGTAATTGTTACTGGCAATATATTCGGCGATATACTCTCTGATGAAGCTTCTATGCTTTCGGGTTCACTTGGAATGCTTCCTAGTGCAAGTTTATCTGGCGAAAAAATCGGAATGTATGAGCCTATTCACGGCTCTGCACCGGATATAAAAGGTCAAAATATTGTAAATCCGATTGCAACAATACTTTCTGCGTCAATGATGCTCAGATATTCTTTTGCACTGGACAATGCGGCTTTTGATATTGAAAATGCCGTAAAATCCGTTTTGGAACAAGGTTACAGAACAAAAGATATTGCCTTTGCAAACTCTACAGTGACAAGCACATCACAGATGGGCGATTTAATTGTAACAAATTTGTTAAGAAATTGAAAAAATCCCCTTAAAAATGTTTAAAAATTTGAAATTTGGGTATTATTAATATGCAGGCAGTTAACATCCAGGCAGTACATACGGGTTGCGAAAAAAAAATTTGTTTCAGGCTTGGTTTAAAAGTTTTCTGACCTGCATTTTTTATTGTTTATAATTCTGTTGTGTTAAAACTTATGTTTATTTTTCAATCGGTTGTATTCTGCGTTTTACCGCCGTTAATTATAATCGATAAAACAGGGATATTAATTTATTTAAAATCATCCGGGATTCTATCCAGAAAGTCAGGTGTACCGGTTGCAGGAACGCTTTGAACCTGAGGTTTTTGTTCCTGCAATTTTTCAGTATTATTTTGCTGTGCTTTTTCTGGTAATGCCTCATTAATAGCGTTTTTAACCTGTTCTGTCAGCAGTTTTTCTTTTGTCCCTTTAGGATTTACCCAGGTAAATGAACGTACTGAACTTATGGAATCAGGGTTGCCGGTGATTATTACCTGAAAATTCTTTGTCATTGCTTTATTATCCGGCGTCAACGCAGGAATTTTACTTATATCCACCTCTGGAAGTTCAATATTGTATGACGAAAACAAATTAGCTACGACACCGCCGTACTTTGTATGTTCGTCGAGAAAATCTTTTATCGTCATTGAGCCGAACATTCCCAGAGAACTTGACACCTCTGGAGATATTTTTCCGAGAATTTTTAAATCGACAAACTGATTTGTCAGGTTAATTTTGCCTTTTACAAACATGCTCATCTGCGGACCCGAGGTAAATACCTGACTTAAATGCGCATAGCCTGAAGAAAATTTGATATTGCCGTTAAGATATGAAATTATACCGGTATCTTTAGGGCTTATTGCCTGTTTTGCGCTGTTGAGGCTTGCGTATATAAGTTTTTGCGACAACAAATTCTGTGCATACAGAAAGTGCTCGAATCTTCCAAGCTGTCCCAGTCTACCGTTTTTAATATGAACGACGGCATCGCCTTTGAGAGTATTTAGCTGTTGTTCTTGAGTCAGCCCCATCATATTAATTGAAGTTTCAATATCCATTGTCCCTGAAACTCCTTTTTCCGCAGGCATAATTGCTGCTGCGGCACTTGAGGCATTCATGCCTTTTGCTTGTAATTTGGCATTTATATTTGTGTAAGGAAAATTGTAAGTTACACTTCCCGTGGCTTTGCCCCCATAAGCGTCTGCCTGAAGGTTATTAATGTATAAATTGTTTTTTTGAGAGGTCATTTTTGCGGTTATATTTTGTGCATTTATTACTCCCATTTTAAAAGATTTTATGTCGATATCTCCCGAGGATATTACGTAAGGAAAATCATTTCCGGGGGCGTATTTTGAAGGGTTAAACACAGACATTATGCCAGCCGCATAGTCCATATCAAGGTATGAGGAAGAAAATTTTAAGTAATTAATCCTGCCTGTAGACAGCATATCCGGCTCAATATCTGCAACAATCGATAAATCCATATCTTTTATTTTTAAATTTTCGATTTTAGCTGTTATTTTGTTTTTATTCAAATTTATCTCTGCATCTCTTGCCGCTGCATAAATTGAAGGAATTGACAGGTTAAAAAGTTTTATCTGCCCGACGGCTTCAGGCTTATTAACACTGCCATTTAAGATTAAATCAGCAATTAAATTAACAGTTCCGTCTTTTGTTTGAGGAATATTCACATTAAGCTGTGAAGGCAGTTGAATATGCAGTTTTTCTATTAAAGGATTTGAGCTTATATTTGTAATTTTTCCTTTAAAAATTATTGCCTTTTTTAGCACAGAGGTATCAATTTCTTTTAAAAGGCTGTTTGTATTGCCTGCATAGTACATGACCGCATTATTTATACAAAGCTCTGAAGCCTGCAGCTGTGCGTCAATTTCTGTCAGCGTAGTTACTTTATCAAAGCTGTTAACAATGACAGGAGTGATATAGTTATTGGGATTAGCAAGAATTTTTATATTAAGTGTTGTTTTATCATTTTTAGACTTAATCAGAGCTTTCAGCGGCAGATAGCCTTTTGAAAATAACATACCGTTGTCCGGCAAAAAACTCTTTACAAGTGCGGTATCAACCGTTCCCTGCAGCAATATATCAGCAGCAGGCGAGGTTGAGTAGTTATTAACAACACCTGACAACATTAATTTTGCATTGCCTGCATTGATTTTAGCAGGTAAGATTTGTATTTTATCCTTAGCAATATTTACGGACAGTTTATCGGTTTTAATGCTGTTTGTATTATTAGGGATAATTTTTGATACTGCCAAAATATTTTTAAGTTCTGCTTTTCCATTGTATTTATCTTTAGTACCTGATGCCTCGAGCAGAAGTTCATTTATTGATATTTTAATTTTTTTTACGGTTTCAAACGCAGAAAAATTATTAATGCTAACTTTTATATCTGGTTTTATTTGATTTAACTGTCCTTTAATCTTTGCGCTAAATGATACCTTGCCTGAGGTAACGGTTATATTTTTTTCTGGTTTAAGCAGGGGAAAGGCATTCATTATATGGTTTAAGTCAAGATTGTCGGCTGTTACAACAATATCTCCGACTGCATTTTTATCAACGCTTCCTTTTACCTGTAAAGGCTGATTATTTACAAGCATATCGGACTGTTTTATATTAACGGCATTGTTTGAAAAATCAATAAGTGCATTGACCGAGGTTATTTTTAGAGGAATGCTCTTGTGTGCTATTGAGGCATTGGATATTTTTAAACTGCCGTTTGATAAAATGTTTTTTAAATCAGTTTGCAGTTTAAAATCTGCGCTTAGGGTTCCGTTTACGTTAAACTCGGAAAGATTATTTTTTATTTTAAAAAGGTTCAAAACCGGTACGATTGTTTTTTGCAAATTTGCAATATCAGCTTTAGGGCATTTGCAGACCATATTAATTTTATAAGGTTTTGATAATTTTATATCAGCAGTGATATCAGCAGCCTCGTTTATTCCTGTATAAAATTTTGAGTTAAGTTTGGCAAGGTTCTTGTCAAATACAATATGGAAAAAACTCGGGGGAAGGGTTTTGTTTCCCAGTTTGAGTTTGAAATTGTCAATGTCTGCTTTTCCGCTGATGTAAGCAAACTTTTTATCTCTGGCGTGCAATTTTATATCCGTATTTATATTTGCAGAAAAGTCATATCTGTATAGATCGTCTATAGTAAAATCCAAAAGCAGATTGTCGGTATTTTCCAAAAGTACGACAGGCACAGAAACTTTTGAGGTGTAGTGAAAATATTTTTTATTAAAACAGTACAAATCTCCCTGCGTTTCGATATTAACATTTTGCAGACCTGCAAGCCTGCGGGCTTTAAAATTTTTACCTTTGAGTTTAAACTTCTGTCCTGATTCTTCATCCTTTAATTTAATTATGTAATTACTTACAAAAATATCCGGATATTTTTGGGAAAAGGTATAGCCGGCTGTAATACCGTTAGTATTGTTTTCAAGATATTGCTGCAATGTTGTCTTACCGTTTTTTAACAGTTTTGTTGAAAATTGAAGTTCACCTGCTTTTGCTTTATTTAATTTTATTTCTTTTTTCAAAAGATACAGTGTAGATATTGTAAAATCCGTTTGTTTTAAATTTAAAAACTGTCTTTTATCAGGATAAAAAAGCTGTATTTCATCCGCTTTAACATTTATATTAAGAGTTGGCGACACATCAAGTTTGTAATTGTGCACATACAAAATAAGCCCTGTTTTTTCTTTCACAATATTTGTTAAGGTTTTTGAATAGTCGTTTTTGTTCAAAAAATACGGCAGTAAAAGATACACTGTAACGTAACAGATAGCTGCAAGTACAAAAAGAAACAACAAAATCCGTTTTAGTGTTTTCATCTTCCTGACTCCGTAATACCGGTAAAAATTATATAATACTTTTGGTCTGATGTCATTATTATGTTATAGTTTTGTTTGGTTCGGGTACTTTTACAGGTAAAAATCATGAATTGTTATTCGCAAAAAATCGATAAATCACAGGAAGCTAAATTAAAATCTTTATTACAGGAGCAGGGCGCAGTATTTTCTTCAGTGCAAAATGCACTGTGGCGTGCAAAAACAACAGGCTTTTGCGCTACTTATTACCACACGGGAAAATTTTTAATACAGGGTGCAGAGGTGTCTGATATCGCCGACAAGGTTCAACAGATGCTGGGCGTAAATACACCGCAGCAAAGTACTAAATCACAAGACAATACATTATCAGACTTAAACATACCCGTTTGTCATATCGGCAGTGATGAATCAGGCAAAGGTGATTTTTTCGGACCTCTTGTTATTGCGGCGGTTTTAACTGATGAACAGAGCACAAAAATATTGACAGAAGCAGGCATAAAAGATTGCAAAAAAGTTGATGATAAAAATATATCCAAGCTGGCAGCAGTTATAAAAAACAACTGCGTTTTTTCTGTAATTACAATTAATCCGTTAAAATACAATGAGTTGTATGCCAAAATGAATAACCTTAATCGCTTACTTGCGTGGGGGCATGCAAGGGCAATAGAAAATATTCTTGAAAAAAAAGACTGCGATTATGCACTTTCTGATAAATTCGGGGATGAAAAACTTATACAAAATGCACTGCTGCAAAAAGGCAAAAAACTCCACCTTGAACAAAGATGCAAAGCCGAGGCGGATATTGCAGTTGCCGCTGCTTCAATTATTGCCAGAGAACAGTTTTTAAAAGGGATGAAGGAGCTGTCTTTAAGATACGGGGTAAATATTCCCAAAGGTGCTTCTTCTCAGGTGCTTGAAACAGCAAAAATAATCGCACAAAAGTTTTCTAAAGACGAATTAAAAAATGCCGCAAAAATACACTTTAAAACGTATTCTCAGATTTAAATACCTGCACTAAGCCTTTTTATAAAAGTTTAGGTGGAAATTTGAACCGACTCATATATGTAACAACAAGCTCTGTATTTGTATTTTTGAGAAAATGTAAGACCGTCTGTAAAAATCAATGCTTTGCTAAATTGCTAATAGAATTTTGTAAAGCTTCAAGCACGGGAGTATAAAAAATAAGTTCGTTGTTGTCAGCCTGCGTAATTATCTGCAAGGCTCTTTGTCTTAAATCTTCGTCAGGCTGTTCTGGTATATCAAAATCCTTCAGGGTTACGTTTAAAACCTCCAGTATTTTTACAAAATTGTCAAAAGTAGGAAAATGAACTCCTGATTCAATTCTTGATATTTGTTTTTCGTGCATGCGGACGGCTTCTGCAAGTTCTTCCTGTGTTAACCCTTTTCTTTTGCGGAATTCTTTTATCTTGCGTCCTATATCTTTTTTGTCCATTTAAAAACCTGAATGATTTTTGCTACCTGTTTATATGTTAATTTGTATTATTTTTTACTTACACAGTGTTTGCCATTACTTTTGTTTGTTACCGGTAATGAAAAACATATAAAACGCTGAATTTTGTTGCTGTGATTAGGCGTAAGACATTGAATGACAGTGTAATTTTTGCTTGTATGTTTATATTTGTCATTAATTTTACTCTTTTTTAAAGTTTATAAGGTATTAGTCTGCTGTATTTTTTCTTGATTAACTAAATGTATTACATTACTTTTTGTAAAAATAGGTAGCAAAAAACATGTATTTTGTAGTGTTTTTTGATATTTGTATATTTAGGCGTTAAACAATTAGTTTAAAAATCAAACGAGGAAAAATGATAAATGAGGAGAATATATCTGCTGTACTTTCTTTGTTGATAAAAAGACAAAGAAAAGCTAAGAATATGACCCAGCAGCAGCTTGCGCAAAAAGTCGGCTTGAGTACACGCCACATCGGAAAATTAGAGGACGGAACTTATCTGCCCAAATTCGTCACATATTTGAAACTGGCGCAGGTGCTGCAGTTTGACGCATCTGAAATAGAAAAACTTGCACAAATCAGCACCAATAAAAACGAAACAAAACTTTTGCTGCTTTTGCAGACAATGCGCCCCGAGGAAATCGATTTGAGTATAGAAATGATGGAGTTGTTAGTAAAAAGGAGAGCAAATGCCTAAAGTATCAATAATTATACCTGTTTATAACGTTGAAAAATATTTAAGACAATGTATGGACAGTGTTGTTAAACAGACTTTAAAAGATATTGAAATAATTTGTATAAATGACGGCTCTACAGACAATTCCTTAAATATACTTGAAGAATATGCTAATCAAGATTCCAGAATAAAAATTGTTAATAAAGAAAATTCCGGATACGGTGCCTCTATGAATGTTGGACTTGCAGCTGCAGCTTCCGACTACATTGGTATTGTTGAGTCTGATGATTTTGTCGAATTAAATATGTTTGAAATTTTGTATAATACGGCAAAAGAAAATAATCTTGATCTTGTACGCTGCAGGTATTTTGAATATAAAACTCAGGAGAATACAAACACGTTAATAGAAAACCTCTGGGTACCCAAAAACAGAGTTTATTGTCCTTTGGAAGAAAAAGCACCATTCTGGCAGGCTCCGGCTATATGGTGTAATCTTTTTAAAAAAGAAATGATAGAAAAAAATCATATCAGATTTTTGGAAACTCCCGGGGCAAGTTATCAGGATACTTCTTTTGCGTTCAAGCTTTATGCCTCGGCAGAACGTTTTATGATGATAGAAGATGCGCTTTTGCATTATCGGGTTGATAATGTAAATTCTTCCGTTAAGTCAACTTCAAAAGCCTTTTTTGTAAATAAAGAGTATGCTGAGATTGTCGATTTTTCATTCCGGCAGCGGATTTATCCCGAGGTAAGAAAACTTATACCTAAAATAAAAAAGGGCTGTTATTTGTGGAATTACAAACGACTTGATTTTAAATTGAAACCTTTATTTCTTCTTGTGTGGGGCTACGAAATTTTATTGAATGTTTTTTTACCGGTTATTTATTCTGTTAAGGAGAAGAAGTAATGCCTTTGTTGTCAATTATTGTGCCTGTTTTTAATGCTGCAGAATATTTAAAAGATTGTTTGGATTCTATACTGACTCAAACCTTTGCTGACTTTGAGCTTATTTGCGTAAATGACGGCTCAACGGATAACTCCTGTGAAATTTTGAAAGAATATGAACAGAAGGACCCAAGGGTTATTGTCTGTAATCAAATAAATAAAGGCACAGCCAGTGCGAGAAATACAGGCATAAAACAAGCAAACGGAAAATATATAACTTTTGTTGATTCCGATGATTGTCTTGAGAAAGATACTTATGAAGAAGCATTGAAATATATTAATGAGGCAGATGTTGTTTGTTTCGGCATAACGACCTTCGGGCGGGATTACAGTGCAAAAACAAGAAAATCAGACGATAATTATTATCAATTAAAATTCAAAGGCAACTGTTTGTTGAATGATGTTGTAATCAGAAAAACCGATTGTTCGGTTTGTAATAAAATTTTTAAAAAATCGATTATAGAACAATACTCGATAAATTTTCCGGAAGGGTTGCATTATGAAGATGCGGAATTTTGCTGGAAGTATTTTTTGTCCTCTGAAAATATTTATTTTTTGAAGGAGTATTTTTATAAATACAGAAGACATTCGGGCTCTGTAATGCATACTACATTTGAAAATTGCGACTATGCCCTCGAGCATTTGTATATAATAGAAAATTTATACAATTTTTTAAAAGAAAATAATAAATTTGAGTCTAATATACAGCTTTTTATAAAACTTTTTAAAAGTAGTTTTATTTTTGCTTATGTGTATTCTCCTAAAGATAATACACAAATTGTTTTGGAAACTGCTTTTGGCTATGTTGATAAATTTTTTACCGGAATTTGTGTAAAAAATAATTTTATTTATTCTTTAAAAAACAGAAATATAGAAGGATTATTTGAGCCTGAATTGTCTTTTATGGAACGAATTTTCTCTTTAAAAAATGTTTATGTTCTCGATTCTGAATATAAACATAAATTGATTTGTATTTTGGGATTCAAATTTAAAATAAAAATTCCGCAAAAGACCGGCTGCTGATTTTAAAATAAAGGAGATTTTATGATATACGATTGTTTTACTTTTTTTAACGAGCTTGAGTTATTAGATTTACGTTTGAATGTATTAAATGATGTTGTGGACAAATTTGTTATTGTAGAAGCGACAAAAACTCATGCAGGTCAGGACAAGCCTCTTAATTTTCTTGCTAATAAAGCAAGATACTCAAAATTTTTAGACAAAATAATTTATATCCAATATAACGGCGAAGTCCAAACTAACCCGTGGATTTATGAAAATCTGCAGAGAAATGAAATAAAAAAAGGTCTGACCGGATGCAAAGACAATGATATAATTATAATTTCTGACTTGGATGAAATTGCTTCGCCGCAGGCGATAAAATCCTGCATAAAAAATATAAATAAAGGTACTCCGATAAAAATACTTTTGCAGTATAACATGTGCTATCTGTTAAATGTTATAAACTTAAATCAGCCCTGGTGGATGCATCCCAAAATTTGTACCTATAAAAATTTTAAAAATGTTTTTGATGATGTTGACTATCCTTATTCAGAGTATGTTTTACCCGAGGCAAATCACGGTACAACCGCTACAAAGATAAGAATGTATAATAAATGTGATATAATCCCTGACGGCGGCTGGCATTTTTCGTTTATGGGCGGAAGTAAAAGAATTTATTACAAATTGCAGAGTTTTGCGCATCAAGAGTGTATGAATAATTCTGATGTAATTTTAAGTGATATAGAAGCTCTTATTCAAAATATAAATACTCAAAATGATTCTAAAGATTTCAGAGCCATAAAATACGATGTTTTGCCTGAATATCTGCAAAAAAATATCGGAAAGTATAAGGAATTGATATCGTTAACCCCGAAAGAAAAATTGTGCGATATAAAAGAGTTGATTTTGAATAATAAAATCAACTATAAACCGCTGGAAACTATCTTTTCCGTCAAAAATTCAGGGTTTCATAAAGTAGTGACTGTTTTAGGTTTAAGATTTGCTTTTAAAAAATAGATAGAGGAGTATAAATTAATGAACATTGATAAGAAAAAAATTGCTGTTGTAATGCTGGCTTATGCGGATTTTGAGGCTATGGAGATAGCACTTGCCGCTTATTCAAAATATATAACCGACGATATGCAATTTTATATTTTGCAAAACGGCAGAGATACTTATGATTGCGAAAGAACTTACAGACTCGGCAAAAGATATGAACAACTTTTCCCTGAAAATATAAAAGTTGTTGATTGGATTGAACCCGGAAATCCTTATATTTCAATAAAAACTTTGCTTGAAAGTGAGGAATTTGCACAATATGATTATATTTGTAAAGTTGATGACGATGTATTTCCTCTGCATAAAGACTGGTTGGATAAGCTTATTCACTGCTACGAACAATCTTATGAAAAATACGGGGATAAACTCGGCTATGTAACTTCGCTGGTCAACAACAATCCATGGGGCTTTAAAGAAACAATAGAGATTTTTAATCTGCAGGATGAGTTTTTTGAAAAAATAGCAAGAAAACATGCTGTCGGGTTTAAAGGATGGGAGAAAGAACCTTATAAAATAATACCTGCAAATGAAATTTATACGGGCTGTGCCGGTACGGTCTGGGCAAATCCGTATATATCAAGATGGCTGCATAAAAATACAACATTTTTCCCTGAAAAATTTTTACTGTTAACCGAGAATCTTTCGTATAAAGAAGTCAACAACAAACAAAGATATTCTATAAACTGTATGCTTTTTAAAAAGGATTTTTGGACTCATCTTATTGACAACTCAATGAACGATGATGAGTTTATGACATTTAAATATTGTTGTGATAATGACTTAAAAATTATTTCCGATTTATCAAATCCGTTTATTCATTTGCTGTTTTGGATACAGCGTGAAGAAAACAGAGATTTGCTGCCGCAAATAAGGACAATATATGAAAATTTTTTGAATTTGCAATATCCTATTTCTGTTTGTCCTGATAAAGAATATGAAAATGAAAACAGGCTTAGATTTATTGAAAATACATATTTTAAATTCATTAAAGAACAAGAAAGAGAACGCTTTGAAATGCGTAAACCTATTTCTTACAAAAAGTTTGAGCGTATTTTTTCAATAAAAAATCATTCTGTATATAAAGTTATAACAATTTTAGGTATAAAAATTAAAATAAAAAGAGGAGATATAGTATAAAATGCTAAAAACTATCTTTTCTGTCAAAAATGAAAATTGTCATAAAGTTGTCACTGTTTTGGGGATGAAATTAAAGATAAAGTCTAAAATGCTGACTGTTTTGAACAAGCTTGAAGAAAACAGACTGGCAATAGATAAATTTTATGATTGCGTTATGCAAAAATTGGATACAAATATTAACAAATATATGTCTGAAATAGCAGGAAAAGAAACTGCTCGCTATGTTATGGAAAATATGCCAAAGGCTCCGTTCTTTGAAGATAAATTTAAGCTGTTGTCTTATGCACTTTCTAAAGTGAGTGTTGACGGTTTGTATATGGAGTTCGGCGTGTTTTCGGGAGAAACTGTTAACCATATAGCCTCACAAACAAAAAATATCGTTTATGGATTCGACAGTTTTGAAGGTCTGCCTGAGGATTGGCGCAGTGGTTTTGTTCAAGGTTGTTTTAAAAAGGAAAATCTGCCTGAAGTAAAATCGAATGTGTGTCTTGTTAAAGGCTGGTTTGATGAGTCTTTGCCTGATTTTATTAAAGATAAAAATGACAATTGTGCGTTTATACACATTGATTGTGATTTGTATTCTTCTACAAAAACGGTATTTGACATTCTGGGGGATAAAATAGTTGCAGGCACAATCATTGTGTTTGATGAATATTTTAATTATCCCGGCTGGAAAGAACACGAGTTCAAAGCATTTCAGGAATTTGTCAAAGATAAAAATTTAAAATACGAGTATATTGGTTATGTTTATACAAACGAACAGGTAGCGGTAAAAATACTGTAAACATCCTGTAAACATCCTGCAGCAGCCTTGAAGGTAATAAAACGTTATCCAATGGCGATATATTGGTCTGAACGGCTGAAAAAACAGTGTTTAATGTTTCAAAAAAGGTAACACAATGTCAGACTGCTTTTCACAACCGTGCTTTCATACGTCAGTTAAGCATTAACTGTTTTTGTTATGGAATCCGTAGCCCTGTGATATTGTGCGTCCTATTGCTTCGATGCTTTTAACAATAGAGTTTTTATAATCCTGTGCTGTGTTGTTCAGCCCTGCTTTACCCGGATATATTGTATATTTCTGCTTGCAGTCTTCATCCGTAACATCAGGCATAACAACATTAGCACCGCTTTGCAGTGCAAGTATTCTGCCGTTTTGCTGCAAGGTTTCCATTGCCGTTGTTGCCGGAATATTTATATCAGGCAAAATCAGCCTTGTTAATGCCATAACTTTTAATGCTTTTGTAAAAGTACCGCCTTGAGTATTCTGCAACGGTGTATCAGGACAGGGGATAAACGGACCTAGACCTATCATATCAGCTCCAAGCTTTTTAAAGAATAATATGTCGTCAGCAAGTGATTCGTCGCTTTGCTCCGGCAGCCCGACAAGACATCCGGTGCCGACTTCGTAGCCAAGAGATTTTAGATTTTGCAGGCAATTGATTCTGTTTTCAAAACTCATGGACGGATGGAGCTTTTGGTAAAGTTTTTTGTCGGTGGTTTCGATTCTCAAAAGGTATCTGTCAGCCCCTGCGTCTTTGTATGCTTTATATTCTTCATAAGATTTTTCCCCTATGCTTAATGTCAGCGCAAGATTTAGAGCTTTTATTGAAGAAATTACTTTGCACATTTTTTCTTTATCAAAAAATGCATCTTCGCCGGATTGCAGCACAACTGTTTTATAGCCGTAATCTTTCGCTTTTCCTGCAAGTGAAATAATTTCATCAACCGACATTCTATATCTTTGAACGGACGCATTGTCTTTTCTTAAACCGCAATAAAAACAGTTGCATTTACAAATATTTGAAAATTCTATTAATCCACGAAGATGAACTTCATCGCCGACATATTTTTTACGGACTTCATTTGCAGCAGCAAACAAAGTCGCATCAGACGAATCGTCTTTTAAAATGCTTACAAGTTCCTGTTTGTTTAGAGAATGAGTTAGTTGTACTTTTTTTATTATGTCAATAAGTTCAGTCAATCCAGCCTCCGCCGATTAAATGCCTGTCATTTAAGTCATAAAATACAACAGCCTGTCCCGCAGTTACTGATGCAACAGGATTTTCAAAATCGATTTTTGCTGTTTTATGTTCACTGTCAATGACAACGTGAGCCTTTTGTGCCTGCATGTTGTAGCGGATTTTTACCAGTGCGTCAAATTCTTTTTTTTGCAGCGGATATTGCAGTTTTACTTCATTAATTTCTACGGAATTGCTGTATAAATCGTCTTTCGTGCCGACATAGACAATATTCTTTGAGGCATCAAGTTTTACAACATACAACGGCTGTTCAAAAGCAATGCCTATACCTTTCCTCTGCCCGATTGTGTATTGCCAGAAACCTTCATGCACACCGAGTTTACGCCCGTCTTTTATATACAAAAAATCACCTTTGCTGGTTCCGAATTTTTCGAGCAGATATTTTTTTGTTGTCATTGGTTTTGAAATAAAACAGATGTCTTGACTTTCTTTTGAGGATTTTGACGGAAGGTCATTGTCTGAGGCTATTTGTCTTATTTCATCTTTTGTGTAATCACTTAGCGGAAACAGGATTTTATTCAAATGCATCTGGTCGAGTTCAAATAAATAATACTGCTGGTCTTTTTGTTCATCTCGTGCAGGGTACATTTTTTTTATACCGCTGTCATCAATAATCCGTGCATAGTGACCAGAGGCTACATAATCACAGCCCAGTTCCTTTATGGCATAGTCAAACAACCTGCCCCATTTTATTGTCCGGTTGCATAAAATACAAGGGTTTGGCGTTTTTCCTTGCTTATAAGAAGTTTCAAAATAATCTATTACATCTTTTTTAAACTCTGCACTCAAATCCAGCACGTAATGCGGTATTTCCAGTTTGTTTGCAATATTTTTGGCGTTTTGCACAACAGTGTTGAATTTTTCGTCCTTCACCATTATTGCTGTTATTGCACAAATCTCATAACCCTGCTTTTTTAACAAATAACAGGCGACACTGCTGTCAAGTCCGCCGGAGAGTGCAACGGCAACTTTAATTTTATTGCATTCGTTTACCATAAAACAATTATAGTTTAAAACTTTTTATATTGTCTATTTTTTGAGCAAAATTCCGGGTTAATTTTTAAAGAACTATGTCTGAGTGGGACCTCGCTTGTACCCGAGGGCATCCTGATATGTATGGCTCGTAAACTCGCCAACATCTCAGGCTAGGAGTGGTACACACTCTGCCGAGTAAATATGCC